>NZ_JAUBVJ010000007.1:72551-149452 GCF_036702785.1 Microcoleus sp. AR_TQ3_B6
TAGCGAAGTCAAGTTACGAAAGTTTACAGCAGCAGTTGAGTGAACGCGAAAGTTCGATCGCATCTTTGCAGCAGCAATTCGCTACCGAAAAGCAAAATCTCGAAAGCCAATTGCAGGAAACTGTAGCGAAGTCAAGTTACGAAAGTTTACAGCAGCAGTTGAGTGAACGCGAAAGTTCGATCGCATCTTTGCAGCAGCAAGTCGCCGCCAAAGAACAGCGGGAACAAGAGTTTCAGCAGCAGCTAGCAGAAAAATCGAGTTCGATAGAATCTTTGCAGCAGCAAGTCGCTGCTAAAGAACAGCGGGAACAAGAGTTTCATCAGCAATTAGCAGAAAAATTGAGTTCGATAGAATCTTTGCAGCAGCAAGTCGCCGCCAAAGAACAACGGGAACACGACTTTGTGCAGCAGCTAGCAGAAAAATCGAGTTCGATAGAATCTTTGCAGCAGCAAGTCGCCGCCAAAGAACAACGGGAACACGACTTGGTGCAGCAGCTAGCAGAAAAATCGAGTTCGATAGAATATTTACAGCAGCAAGTCGCCGCCAAAGAACAGCGGGAACACGACTTGGTGCAGCAGCTAGCAGAAAAATCGAGTTCGATAGAATCTTTGCAGCAGCAAGTCGCCGCCAAAGAACAGCGGGAACACGACTTGGTGCAGCAGCTAGCAGAAAAATCGAGTTCGATAGAATCTTTGCAGCAGCAAGTCGCCGCCAAAGAACAGCGGGAACACGACTTGGTGCAGCAGCTAGCAGAAAAATCGAGTTCGATAGAATCTTTGCAGCAGCAAGTCGCCGCTAAAGAACAGCGGGAACACGACTTGGTGCAGCAGCTAGCAGAAAAATCGAGTTCGATAGAATCTTTGCAGCAGCAAGTCGCCGCTAAAGAACAGCGGGAACACGACTTTGTGCAGCAATTAGCAGAAAAATCGAGTTCGATAGAATCTTTGCAGCAGCAGTTAGCAGAAAGAGAAAGTTCGATCGCATCTTTGGAACAGCAATTAGCTACCGAAAAGCAAAATTTAGCACAGCAATTGCAGCAAACCGTGTCGAAGTCGAGTTACGAATCTTTGCAGCACGAGTTAGCAGAAAAGTCAAGTGCGATCGGCGACTTCCAAGTTCAACTAACCAAGTTGCACTCTCTAGAAAATCAATTGAGCCAGAGTGCCGCGATACAGCGGAATTACGACGCTTTGCAGCAACAGTCTCAAGAACAGCTAAGAACCATCAAAGCTTTACGGGAACAGCTAGCTCAAATGCAGGCTGTGGCTGGGATTGGCGAAGCTTATCTCAACAAGTGGCGCCGTCCCTAATTCTCTCATCAGCACGGCACAGTCTCACGCTCCGGGTACGCCCGGAGCACCTTACCCCTAAAACGTCCTCTAAACTCGGACTCCTTCCTCTTGTAGCGATAGATTTCAACCTGTCGCTACAAGAGCTTTTTATTACAAAATATGATAAGAATATTAAGAAATATTACAATAAATAAATTATGAGAGGCGATCGCACCCCTTTTGGCAAATCTAGTGCAGCAGACACTAAGGGCCGCGTCACGGTAATTGGAGCAGGCATCGGTGGACTCACAGCAGCCGCCCTCCTAGCCCGCAGAGGATACAAAGTGCTAGTCTTAGACCAGGCGATCGTCCCCGGAGGATGCGCTTCCACCTTCAAACGCAAAGGCTTTACCTTCGATGTCGGCGCCACGCAGGTTGCAGGATTGGAACCCGGAGGCATTCACCACCGAATTTTCTCAGAATTAAACATAGAACTTCCCCGGGCGACACCCTGCGATCCCGCTTGTGCGGTGTTTTTGCCGGGAGAAACCGCACCGATTAGCGTGTGGCGAGATCCGCAAAAGTGGCAGCAAGAAAGGCAGCGGCAGTTTCCTGGAAGCGAACATTTTTGGCAATTATTGTCTGCATTGTTCAAAGCTAGCTGGAACTTTCAAGGGCGCGATCCAGTTTTACCGCCCAGAAACTTCTGGGATTTCTGGCAATTAATTCAAGCAGTTCGCCCCGATACTCTAATTACTTTGCCTTTCACTTTTATGACAGTGGGAGATGCTTTGCGGCTTTGTGGGTTGGGCGACAATTTGCGCTTGAAAACTTTTCTGGATTTGCAGTTAAAATTGTATTCTCAAGTTGATGCCGAAGAAACGGCGCTGCTTTACGCGGCGACGGCTTTAGGAGTTTCGCAAGAGCCGCAAGGATTGTATCATCTAGAAGGAAGTATGCAGGTGTTGAGCGATCGACTTGTAGAGGCGATCGAACTCTACGGCGGTCAAGTCTTGTTGCGGCACACAGTTGAAAGTATTGTCACCGCCAACGGCAAAGCCACCGCTACAGTGATTCGCAATCAAAAAACAGGCGAAGTTTGGACAGAAACAGCCGATCGCATTGTTGCCAATGTGACAGCGCAAAATCTAGTAAAATTGATCTCAAGCGAGCCAAGTGTCGGCAATTTAACAGATAATTTATCCGTTAAATTAGAGACTTCAGAGACAACAAACAAACTCCCAAATGAAATGGCAGGCTACAAATATCGAGTTGATAAATTGCCGCCCGCATCCGGTGCATTTGTCATATATTTGGGAGTGCATGAAAGCGCAATTCCGGCAAATTGTCCGCCGCACCTTCAGTTTCTCTACGATTACGACGGCGAGATTGGCGAGAATAACTCATTAT
The DNA here is from genome assembly GCF_036702785.1 of Microcoleus sp. AR_TQ3_B6. NCBI lineage: Bacteria > Bacillati > Cyanobacteriota > Cyanophyceae > Oscillatoriales > Microcoleaceae > Microcoleus > Microcoleus sp. AR_TQ3_B6. The sequence continues at coordinate 75,233 of NZ_JAUBVJ010000007.1, forward strand.
TTGTTTCTGTCAGCCATCCAGGTGATGGGCGAGCACCGGAGGGAATGGCGACAATTATCGCTTCGTCATTTACTGATACTCGAATGTGGTGGAATGCGGTTGATTATGAAGGATTGAAGCAAAAATACAGCGCAGGGGCGATCGCCCGTTTGAGCGAATATTTCAAATTGACGCCAGAGTCGATCGTACACCAAGAAGCCGCCACACCCCGCACCTTTGCCCGCTACACGGCGAGAGATAGAGGCGTTGTGGGTGGCATTGGGCAGCGAATACCAACCTTCGGACCCTTCGGATTTGCCAACCGCACACCCATTAAAAATTTGTGGTTAGTAGGCGACTCCACCCATCCCGGAGAAGGCACTGCCGGTGTTTCCTATTCTGCTTTAACAGTAGTGCGACAAATGGAGGCCGCCTCTAAAATCTAAGAGGACAGGGCAATGCCGTTTCCCTACGCCAAAAATAATTAATCGCGCGAGAGATGTAACTATCGCGCGATTAATTTAACGGAATAGTTAACAGTTAACAGTTAACAGTCAACAGTCAACCGTGATTCCGGTGTCACCGGAATTGATATCAACTACATTCTCTGACTACTTGATAGCAATCTTTGCGCCCACAGCTTCAAGCTGTTTCTTCAATTCTTCAGCAGCTTCCTTAGCAATAGCTTCCTTAACTGCCTTCGGTGCGGCTTCTACCAAATCTTTTGCTTCCTTCAGGCCCAGACCGGTAATTGCGCGGACTTCCTTCAGAATTGCGATTTTCTTGTCAGCAGGAACTTCTTCAAGAATCACGCTGAACTCAGTTTGTACTTCTTCGGGTTCAGCAGCGGCCGCCGGGCCCGCACCCATCATCATCATGCCGCCTACAGGAGCAGCAGCGCTGACGCCGAAAGCTTCTTCAATTTGCTTGACCAATTCAGATGCTTCGAGCAAAGTCAGAGACTTAAGTTTTTCCAAGATTTCATCAGTTGCAGTAGACATTCGTTAAACTCCTAGTTCGATTGTAGATTTGGAATTTGAGACTTTTGATTGCTCATTAATTATTAGTTTCTCGTCTCCAGTCATCAGTTTGTTTCTCAAAACTAACGACTTATGACTCACGACTAATTACTAATGACTTACACAGATGCGCTTTCTGCTTCTGGTTGTGCTTCTGGTTGTGCTTCAGCTTCTACTTCTGCGGAATCGCCGTCTTTTTCAGCATAAGCTTTAAGACCCCGAGCGATCGAAGTAGGAACTTGATTGATACCCACAGCCAACTTGGTTGCGACACCGTTGATAGCGCCAGCAATTTGAGCCATGAGTTGTTCTTTCGACGGCAGATCGGCTAATGCTTTAACATCAGCTTCTTTCAGTACCCGTCCTTCCATCACGCCGCCGCGAAGTTCAGTCTTCTTAGAGACTTTTTGGAATTCTTGGTAAGCTTTAATCGCGCCGCCAATATCTTCTTGCACGAACACAAACGCCGACGTACCGGTCAGCAATTCCTGTAGCGGCTGCCATGTCTCGTTGCCTTCAACAGCAATTCGCATCAGCGTGTTTTTTGCCACTTGGCAACTGCTGCCTTTCGGACGCAAACGCCGACGCAAATCTGTGATTTCAGCAACAGTTAAGCCCGTGTAGTCAATCACGATCGCCAGTTGAGATTCGCTCAAGGTTTGCTTGAGGTCTGCAATAATCTCATTTTTTACTGCTAAACTTTTGCCCATACTTATTTCACCTCCTTTTAGGATCGAAAATTGCCCGTCAAAAACCCCGACCTTCGAGCCGGGGCAGAGAATTAAAAATTAACAAGTCAGAATTAAAAATAGAAAATTTCTAATCTTTGAGTCTTGAGTTTTTATTTCTTCAGCCTCGGCAGGAAATTAAGCGATCGGCACCTGCGGTCTTCAGCTTATTGATTTTTGATTAGGCTATCACTAGAAGGCAGACATAGCAAGGCTATGACACAAATCTTGTGAGAGATTTACACAGACAGCCGAAGCTGTCTTTTACCTTCTGCCGAATGCTTAATTCTTTCTAGGCAGCATCAATTTTGGTATCGCGCAGGGCATTGATATCGACTTCGATCGACGGGCCCATTGTTGCGGATACGTACAGACTGCGCCAGTAGCGACCTTTAGCACCAGAAGGACGGTTGCGGTCAACAGTTTCTTGCAAAGCATGAAGGTTGACGAGCAAATCTTCCGCTGAGAAAGCTGCCTTGCCAAACATAACATGAACGATGCCAGTTCGATCGGCACGGAATTCTAGTTTACCACCTTTAAACTCATTGATCGCCTGAGCAATGTCAGTCGTCACCGTGCCACCTTTCGGAGAAGGCATCAAACCGCGCGGGCCCAACAACCGACCCAATTTTGCCACCAACGGCATCACGTCTGGGGTAGCAATCAGGCAATCGAAGTCCATCATGCCCTTCTGAATTTCATCGATCAACTCTTCAGAACCCGCAATATCAGCGCCGGCATTCAAAGCTTCTTTAACTTTTTCGCCCTTAGCAATCACCGCAACTCTGACTACTTGACCAGTTCCTTTTGGCAGCGATACAGTTGTCCGCAACTGTTGGTCAGTATATTTCGGGTCAATTCCCAAACGGATGTGAGCTTCTGCCGCTTCGCCAAACTTAGCGGTTGCTGTTTCTTTCAAAAGTTGCAGAGCTTCCAGCGGTAGATAAGGTCTGTCTTCAACTTTCTTTTGAAGTTCTTGCAGTCTTCGCGATACTTTCTTTGCCATTGTTATCTCCTGGGGTCAGTCGATTTTAGATTTTAGATTTTAGATTTTAGATTGAACCTGTCGGACAATCTTAAAATCTACCCGTTTTCAGTTACTAGCGAAGCTTTGCTTCTCCCCCTGAACCGATCGGTTTGGGATTTGGGATTTGGGATTTTAGATTGAAGATTTTACCTTCACAATCAGGAATTTTGGATTAGCAATTTGGAACTTGGACTAGGAAAACTCTTCCTTCTTCCTTCTTCCTAACATCCGTTACAGAATCCGTTGCCGAACTTCCTTCTTCCTTCAATCCGCGATCGCCACGCCCATATTTTTAGCCGTTCCTGCCACAATTTTCATAGCAGCCTCAACATCATTAGCATTGAGGTCAGGCATTTTCGTTTCAGCGATTTCTCGTAACTGAGCCTGTGTAATTTTCCCTACTTGCTTGCGGTTCGGTTCTCCCGAACCCTTAGCAATGCCAGCCGCTTTTTGAATCAAAACCGACGCCGGCGGGGTTTTGAGAATAAAAGTAAAACTGCGGTCTTCAAAAACCGAAATTTCTACCGGAACCACCAGACCCGCTTGGTCTGCGGTTCTAGCATTGTACTCCTTGCAAAACATCATAATATTGACGCCGTGCTGACCCAGAGCTGGGCCGATCGGAGGAGCTGGGTTGGCTTTTCCCGCCGTAATCGCCAACTTAATTACTGCAACAACTTTCTTTGCCATTAGTTAGTTCTGTTTCTGAACCTGATTGAACTCCAATTCTACAGGCGTATCGCGCCCAAAAATCGAGAGTAAAACTTTGAGCTTGTTCCGTTCCGGGCTAACTTCAATCACATCACCTTCAAAATCCTTAAACGGCCCGGAAAGTACCACAACGTGGTCTCCAGCAGACATCGATACTTTGACAACCGGTTCTGATTCCTGAGCGTTTCTGAAGATCCGTTCTACTTCTGAATGACTCAGAGGTAGCGGTTTGACGTGACCCCTGCCGCGCCCGTAGCGGCGTTTCTGCTCTGCCCCGACAAAATTAATTACATTCGGGGTATTCTTAATCACCTGCCAGGTATCCTCGTCCATAAACATACGGATGAGTACGTAGCCTGGAAAGATTTTTTCATCTGACTGCCGCCTGGAACCGTCTTTGCCGACTTTGATCGCCGGAGTTTGCGGAATTTCGACTTGAACGATGCGATCGGCAACATCCAAAGTTTGAATCCGCTGCTGCAAGTTTGCCTTCACCCGCTTCTCGCAGCCCGAGGCAACTTGAACAGCATACCAGCGAGCATCAATCTCCGGCACATCTGGCGATGCTGCCTGTCCCGTCGCTTCTGTGGAATACTCAGATTCTTCTGATGCAAAAGTCATGGCCCAAACACCTTTCCCGCGCCCCAGTTAAAGAAGTTATCCACCAAATAAATCAGGCTTGCTGAGAGGATTACCATCAAAAGCACGGCCAAAGACTCGCTGATTAGCTGCTGCCTGCTGGGCCAAACCACTTTTTCGAGTTCTTCTCTAGTTTCCTTTAAAAAACCCGTAGGATTAAACCCAGGCGCCGTTATTTCTTGAGTTTCTTGAGCTTCGTCTTTTTTCGCCACGATTCAATCCCCCTTGCGATTTTAGATTTTAGATTTTAGATTTTAGATGGTGTGAGTGGCCCGCGGCTCTCTGATTTTGTGACACTAACCACTTACGCCCAAGTCCCAAATCTCAAATCTAAAGCCACGACTTTTTTACAAGCCCAACCTATCAACTGTGTAACTGCCGATCGCCGAAACCGACGATCGAGAAGCGACACCGAGCATTTGTTGATGGCATTTTTTGCGAACCGCCCACAAAAACTAATTCTACCCGAAAATTTGGGGTTTTGACTGTTGCCAGTCAATAATCCGGGCGCTTTCGGGCAGAATTTAAAGTTTGGTGATTCAGCGCGCCCTGGAGGACTTGAACCCCCGACATCAGGTTTTGGAGACCTGCGTTCTACCAACTGAACTAAGAGCGCACAGGTGAGGTTGCCGAAATTCGCTTAACCTCTAGATTTCTATTTTAACACAGTGCGCTCTTAAATGGGAAACTTTTTTTTGAAATTTCTCAATTTCCCATGAACCATGAACCAAGGGGAAGCTGGGTGCATTCCTACAGGGAGCGATCGAACCGCTGTTTGACGCGAGTAGCTTTGCCCACCCGATCGCGCAGGTAGTAAAGTTTTGCTCTGCGGACTTTCCCGCGGCGCATCACTTGGATCGTAGCGATGCGGGGCGAGTGAATCAAAAACACCCGTTCCACTCCGACGCCCTGAAACACTCGGCGGACGGTGATTGTTTCATTAATCCCGCCGTTGCGCATGGCAATCACAGTCCCTTCGTAGGGCTGAACCCGTTCTTTGTTACCCTCTTTAATTTTCACGCCGACTCGCACTGTGTCGCCCACGTAAATTTCGGGGACTTGTTTATTGAGTTCTTGCTTGACTCTATTTATTTCTTCCGTTTCTATAGAACGGATTATTTCTGCGCCTTTCATCGGATTTACCAAAACTCACAATCCCTTATCATATATCGAAATGCCCGTTTTATGTCAAAAAAATTCTATGCTAGATACCTCTGGGGTCGTATTTCTGCAACTGGGGGCAATGGCTGCACTCGCCTTGTACGTCGCCGCCAACTTGGGGGCCAACGATGTCGCTAACTCGATGGGAACATCCGTAGGCTCGAAGGCGCTAACGCTGCAGCAGGCAATAATTGTTGCAGGCATACTGGAGTTTTCCGGCGCAGTGCTGTTCGGCCAAGGAGTTTCCGAAACTCTGGCAACAGGAGTTGTGAATGCACAAGTGTTCGCGGCCAAACCGCAAGTATTTTTAATCGGGATGGTGTCAGTGCTGATAGCTTGCGGGATCTGGCTGCAAATCGCTACCAGTCGAGGTTTGCCGGTTTCTTCATCCCATGCAGTGGTGGGCGCGATCGCGGGTTTTAGCTGTGTTGCAGCCGGAATTAATGCAGTGGATTGGCGAACCATCGGCACAATCTCCCTAACTTGGGTAGCGACACCTTTTGCTAGCGGTGCTTTAGCCGCGCTATTTTACAGTGTCGTCAAGTATTCGATTCTCGATCGGCCAGATCCTCTATTTCAAATGCGCGAGTGGATACCTTGGCTGAGTGCAGCAATGCTGAGCGTATTTGGGATAATTGTACTGCCGTCGGTTGTGAATGTCGCTTTCGTGCAGACAGGGGCGATCGCCGCGGCGCACGATCGATTAGGCTGGAATCTTCCAATTCACGATATTGTCATCGGCATCGGGGCAATAGCTGCGATCGGCCTGACACTCAATAGCTGGAAAAAATTAGAATCAATTGAGAAGGAAGAAGAAAGAAGGAAGAAGGAAGAAGGAAGAGGGGATAAGGGATTCGGCCCAAGTACAAACTCCTCCCCCACTCCGAAACTCCGTCACTCTCTCATCGAGCAACAAATGGCGAGATTTCAAGTATTGAGCGCCTGTTTTGTAGCATTTTCCCACGGTTCCAACGACGTAGGAAATGCAGTTGCTCCCCTAGCTGCGATCGCCTACATCCAGCGAACAGGTTCCTTTCCCTCAGAAGATTTCAGCGTTCCCCTGTGGATTTTAGTCCTCGGAGGCGCAGGAATAGTCATCGGTTTAACCATCTGGGGCAAAAATGTAATTGCCACAGTCGGCGAAAAAATCATCGAACTCCAACCAAGCGGCGGATTTTGCGCGGAATTAGCCACAGCCACCACAGTCTTGCTAGCATCCCGATTCGGTTTGCCAGTTTCCACATCCCACGCTTTAGTCGGTGCAGTCGTCGGAGTCGGGCTGATCAAAGCTTGGAAAACAGTACGCTTGCAAACTTTGCTGTCAATTGGTTCGGCTTGGCTGGTGACAATTCCGATCGCAGCAGGTTTGGCTGCTATCATCTTCAGCATCGCCCAATCAATCGATTTTAGATTTTAGATTTTAGATTTTAGATTGAGGAATTTGATCGCAGTCAACAGTCAACAATCACCGATGGATGGTGCAACCGGACTCGATCTAATTCATCTGCGTTAATCTGTGTTTATCTGCCTGTATCTGCGGTCAAAAAAAGAGAATGTAAACCGCAGATGACAATGGATGGACGCGGATTCACGCAGATGCAGAGAAGAGAGATAGGAATAATTCCGATGCTAACAGATGTGATATGATTTCTAGTTGCACAAAGTTTGCTTCTGGCACTCACACTTTTTTTACATCCTCACTACAAACATGATAACGGCAATTTGACCGGATATCAGATTGCCCACTTATTTATCAATAATAGAAATTTTCCACGTCAAACCCGGTTTCGACGCACAATAACCAGGGTAAATCAATCACTTAATTCCCGATCCAAGCAATGCTTTAGCTGTTGAGCCAGCACCTCGACGCAGGGTTTTCTCAGCATAGTCAGGTGATTCCCAGGAACTCTAATCACCTCTACTTTTTGGGCCGTTAATTCACTCCAGCCAAGAGTCGGATCTTGATTACTCATGCTTAGCTGTTCCCTGGATCTAAACAGAGTAATTCGCTGCGGATAAATTTTCGGTACATAGCTGAGAGTTGCTTGACTGTTAGCCTGAAATACAGTAAACATTGAGGGGATTGCCAGCTCGCGCCAGCTCCGTTCTTTTGACTCCTGAGATAGGATGCTAACCATAACAGCCTGTTTCCAATTCCAGCGATGCAAAAAATTAGCTGCCAAATTAAGCATCTTATTTAATTTCGGAAATTTGGCAACAATACCGCCACTTTGAACTTTTTCTGCAGCAGCCACCAAACGAAAATAATCTACTACAAAAGGCCAGATAGAGCGCGAAACCGTAGTCAGAATAAACTTGCAGCCGTCCCAAAAAGAAGGTTTGTTAGCAGAAACCGGCGCTAAAGTATCCAGCACAGCAAGTAAAGCCACTTCATCCCCCGCTGCGAGCAACTGTTGAGCCATCTCAAAAGCAACCAAACCTCCAAAAGACCAGCCTCCTAAAAAATAAGGCCCTTTTGGTTGAACGGTACGCAAGGCTGCGATGTAATCAGCCGCCATGTCTTCAATGCTAGTTAACGGAGAACTTTCGCCGTCAATACCCTTTGGTTGCAGCCCGTAAAACGGTTGATTTTCTCCTAGATGAAACGCTAACTCGACATAAGGAAACACGACGCCAAAGATGGGATGGACGCAGAAGAACGGGGGATTTTTACCGCGAGGCTTAATTGCAACTAAAGGCGACCATTCCAGAGAATTTGTTTCTGAAGATAGCGAATCTGCTAAACCTTCAATTGTCGGATTTAAAAAAAGAGCAGACAGCGGCAATTCGCGCTGAAATTGCTGGTTAATCTCATTGATGAGGCGGATTGCCAGCAGGGAATCTCCACCCAAATCGAAGAAGTTGTCGCGAATGCCAACGCACTCTGCGTTGAGGATTGTGGCCCAAATTTGGGCGAGGGTTGACTCGGTTGGCGTGCGAGGTGCAAGGCAGCTTTTATCTATTGAATTGCTAGTTAGAGTTCCCGGTACAGGTAGGCGCAGGCGGTCGATTTTGCCATTTGGAGTTAGGGGCAGAAAATCCATCGCTACAAAAGCACTGGGAATCATGTAATTGGGCAGTTGTTGTTTGAGGAAGTTGCGTATTTCCCCGGGATTAAGCGTCTGATTGTGATTGGGGACGACATAAGCAACTAGGCGTTTGTTGCCAGACAAATCATCCACAGCAACCGCCGCTGTTTCTTTGACTGCTGGATGCTGAACCAGCAGCGCTTCAATTTCTCCCAATTCTATTCGATAACCGCGAATTTTTACCTGTTCGTCTGTGCGGCCTAAAAACTCAATATTGCCGTCGGGAAAATAGCGAGCTAAGTCACCAGTTTTATAAATTCGTTCTCCTGCTTTTTGGCTAAACGGATTAGCAATAAATCGCTGGGCGGTTAATTCGGGGCGGTTCAGGTAGCCTCGCGCCAATCCGCTGCCGCCGATGTACAATTCACCGGGAATTCCCACGGGTACAGGCTGTAAATTTTTATCTAAAATATAGAGTTGAGTGTTAGCTATTGGGCGGCCAATGGGCGGTTTTTTGCGTGAAGCGAAGCTATCCCGCAGGGAATCGCCAACTTCGGCCAAACTTGACCAGACTGTCGCTTCTGTAGGGCCGTAAGCGTTAAAAAATCTGCGCCTGGAAGCCCAGCGTTTAACAATATCCGGGGAACAAGATTCGCCAGCACAGATGATTGTTTGCAGTGCGGGAAGTTCGGCGTTTGGAAGGACAGCTAGCAGCGAGGGCGGGAGGGTAGCGTAGGTAATAGCATTGTCCTGCAAAAATTGGATTAATGTTTGTCCGGGCAACAAAGATTCTTTCTTGGCACAGTAAAGTGTTGCTGCGGTTCCTAAGGCCATGACAATCTCAAATATTGAGGCATCAAAACTCAGGGAGGCGAATTGCAAAATGCGGTGATTTGAGTTTAAGTTAAAAGCTTCTATTTGAGCTAGGGCTAAGTTGTAGAGTCCCCGATGTTCGATTAAAACGCCTTTCGGTTTTCCGGTTGAACCAGATGTGTAAATGACGTAGGCTAGGTTTTCTGGTAGGATTTTTGTAGTTGGGTTTTCTGGGCTTTGTCGGGCGATAATTTCTCTGTCGGAGTCCAAACACACTACTGAAAAAACTCCGTAATTTTCCGGCTGCGTCAAGTTTTGGGCTAAGTGCTGCTGAGTTACCAAAATCGACACCTGAGCATCTTCTAACATGAAGTTAAGCCGCTCTTGAGGATAAGTTGGATCTAAAGGCAGGTAGGCTGCGCCTGCTTTGATAATGCCTAGCAATCCGACGATCGCATCTAAGGAACGTTCTACACAAAGGCCCACTAAAACTTCTGGTGCTGCTCCCAATTGCTGCAAGTAACGTGCAAGTTGGTTGGCTTGGCTGTTGAGTTGGCGGTAGGTTAACTGCTGGTTTTCAAAGACGGCGGCTACAGCATCGGGCTCACGCGCGACTCGCTCTTCAAATAGCTGATGGAAACACTGGTTTTGCGGATAATCTCTCTGAGTGTCATTCCAATCGATTAATAATTGCTGGTATTCTGGCGCTGTCAGCAAAGCCAAGTCGCTGAGGTGCTGTGTGGGATTGGCAACAATGGCTTCGAGCAGCGTTTGGAAATGTCCCGCCATCCGCGCAATTGTGCCGCTATCAAATAAGTCTGTGCTGTAGACAAATTGCCCTTGAATACTTCCTGCATTTTCCCACAAGTGGCACTCTAAATCGAGCTTGGCGGTTCCCGCGTCAAAGTCGATCGCCTCTCCAACGATTCCCGGCAATTCTAGCGGTGCTACAGGAGTGTTTTGCAGGCTGAAACTAACTTGAAATAGGGGGTTGCGGCTCAACTCGCGATCGGGGTGCATTTCCTCAACCAACTTCTCGAAGGGCAAATCTTGGTGCGCGTAGGCTGCCATTGCGACGTTTTTTATCCGATGCAATAGTTCCCGAAAAGTTGGATTTCCCGATAAATCTGCACGCAGCACTAAACTGTTGACAAAAAAACCGATTAATGCTTCTATTTCGCTCAGGTTGCGGTTGGCGATCGGCGTTCCTACTGCAATATCTACTTGTCCTGTATAGCGGTACAGCAAAGTTTGAAAAGCGGCTAGTAGAGTAATAAATAAAGTCGCCCTTTCTTGCTGGCTAAATGACTTTAGCGCCTCGCTCAAAGCAGGTGATAGTGTTATAAATTGTTTAGCGCCGCGGTAGGATGGAACGGCTGGTCTTTGCCTGTCAGTTGGTAGATTGAGTGCGGTAATTCCGTTTAACTGCTGCCGCCAATAAGCTAACTGGGTTTCTAATACTTCGCCCTGCAACCATTGGTGCTGCCATTCTGCAAAGTCGGCGTACTGCACGGGCAGTGCTGGTAAATGCGAGATCCCATTTTTTACAAATGCGGTGTAGAGCGTTCCCAGCTCTCGAATTAGCACTCCAATCGACCAACCATCAGCCACAATATGATGTAAATTCAGCAACAATATATGTTCTGTTTCACTGATTTGTAACAGCGTTACTTTAAATAACGGCCCAGCGGCTAAATCGAAAGGGCCTTGCGCTGCATCGGTTGCAAGTTGCAGCGCTGCGGTTTCCTGCTGAGTTGGCGAAAGATTTTGTAAGTCTATTGTGGGGATAGAAACGGTTAAAAAGGGAGCAATAACTTGTACGAGTTCCCCTTCCAAAAGCGTAAAAGTAGTGCGTAAAGTTTCGTGCCGCTGCACAATTTCATTGAAAGTTTGCTCTAAGCATCTTAAGTTGAGCGAACCAGTTAAGCGGAGCGCTGCTGAGACATTGTAAAAAGGATTACCCGGTGCTAATTGATTGAGGAACCAAAGCCGCTGCTGAGCAAACGATGCTGGAAATACAAAAACTTCTGTTTCTTGCTGCATACTTATCGAAATTGCATCCTGTTCAACAGCCATCCTTTTCATTTACTTTCTCGATTCAACATCTTGCCCAAGCCAAAAACCCTCTTAAAATTATCTGCGTTTATCAGCGTTAATCTGCCCTTCATCTGCGGTTGCTCTATCAATCAAAAAATTATGCAATAGGTCCATTAAAAGATGATAGCTTCCGCCGCCGACTATCGCGCGAAATCGGCACTAAAGCCGGAGCATCACTTTTAGCATTCTTATCTTTTAAACTTTCCACAATCTTAGCTAATTCTGCAATTGTCGGTGCTTCAAAAACCCGGCGCAACGGCAACTCTACCCCGAAAGCATCTCGCACTCTCGAAACAAGCTGAGTCGCCAGCAGCGAATGGCCTCCTAATTCAAAGAAATTGTCCCGGATACCCACTCGCTTTATCCCCAAAACCTCAGCCCAAATTTTCACTAAAACTTCCTCAATAGAAGTCTCAGGCGCAACATAACCGCCAGCCCATTCTAACTTAATCGGCTCCGGTGCAGGCAAAGCGAGGCGATCGACCTTTCCGTTAGCCGTCACAGGTAGCGACTCCAGCACCACAAAAGCCGACGGAACCATATATTCCGGCAGTTTTTCTGCTAGAAAAGCCTGCAACTGCGGCACTAATTTACGCGCTGCTTTAGCTTGTAAGGGATTGTTAGCATAAGAGCGCCAAGGACGCAAGTTATCGCTTCGGGTTTCTCGCATAAAATCTCTAATTTCGCCCCGTGCAAACACTACATCGTAGCGCCCTTGACTGTCGGAATTAGACCAACTAATATTAACATTATACGGAACTTCCAAAGCATACCACGCTTCGGGATCGACTCCTAAATCCTCGACTTTTTCCACGGCTTTCTGCAACTGACCTGCAGTTGAAAATTTATCGACAACCGACAGCAACTCTGCCGCCTTAACTGCTGCCGTTACCCGCGCATTAGGCACATTAGCAATTCTTAAAACATCGAGTTGATTTTGCAATAATATTTGTTGCACCTTGGTAACAGTCAGCTTCTGATTTTCATCCAACCAATCCAGCCGTTTTGATCCCCCCTGCCCCCCTTGAAAAGGGGGGTTCTGAAGCTCTGTTTTGTCATAAAAGTTAGAGACACTTCTTAGCCCCCCTTCATAAGGGGGGTTGGGGGGATCTGTTTCAGACGCAATATGCAAAATAGCATTGTACCGAAAATCAGTTAGCTCATTGCGACTGCTACCGCGAATTAATTGAATCTCTACGCCGCAAATCTGCGGAAAGCGCTGCTTTAATGCGCTAAAAAAATCTGGAGCGATAACTAACTCTGTTTCTTGAAAAATTTGCATTTGTACTCGCTGCTGCAACTGTTCGCCCGCGAGAGAAGGTTCGGCTTGATACAGTTGTACCGAAGCGTGAAAAGCTGCCAGCAACGGCAAGCTGCGGACATCTCCGATGAATATAAAGCCGCCGGGGGCAGTTGCTTTCACCGCACCTTCTAGCACCTGCACGAGATAGTCGATATTCGGGAAATATTGCACGACAGAGTTGAGAATTACTGCGTCAAAAGCTGCTGTCTCTACTCCTTCAAAATCAGTCGCCATTTTCTGAAGCAGCGTTACATTAGCTAACTGTTGGTTTGCCAAGTGCTGCTGAATATAGTTGAGCGAAACAGGTGAAAAGTCGGTTCCGCAATATTGAGTGCAGCGAGAGGCAATTTGGAACAGCAATAAACCTGTGCCGCAGCCAATTTCTAACACTCGGCTCGGCTGCAAAGCTAAAATTTGGGCGGCTTGATTGTTCGCCCAGTCGCGCATCTGTTCTGCTGGGATTGGCTGATTAGTATAGCTGCTATTCCAGCCGACAATATTAAATGTTGGATCTGAGTCAACAGCAGGTTGATTGTAAGTTTCATTGTAGAGCATTTGCCACTGCAAAACCTGTTCGTCCTGCAATTGCATTATTTGGTTTTTTTCGCGGGCAACGCTATATTCAGGATTCAGGGCAATATAAGCTACTAAACGTTTATCTCCCTGTCCATCTTCCGAAGCTATTGCTACAGTTTGCTGCACGGCCGGATGTTGAGTTAATACTGTCTCGATTTCTCCTAATTCGATGCGGAAACCGCGAATTTTTACTTGTTCGTCAATGCGTCCTAAAAATTCAAGGTTGCGATCGCCTCTGTAGCGCACTAAGTCGCCGGTTTTGTAAATTCGCTCTCCTGAATTTGGTTTAAAAGGATTGACAATAAAGCTTTGTGCGGTTAAATCTGGGCGGTTGAGGTAGCCGCGAGCGAGTCCGTTTCCGCCGATGTACAATTCGCCAACAACGCCGATCGCCACTGGCTGCAAATATTTGTCTAATATGTAGATTTGAGTGTTAGCAATGGGGCGGCCAATTGTCGGGGCGATGTCTGTTTGCTCTGTTGCAGGAATATAATCGGAAGTTGTGACGACAGTATTCTCGGTTGGGCCGTAATTATTTACTAGCTTAAATGGATGGGATTTTAAAGGATGTTGTTGCAGTTTTTCGCCGCCTGCGAGCAAGATTCGCAACGCTGTTGTTTGAGGCCAATCTAATAGCAAAACTTTCTCGGCTAAAGGTGTTGGCAAAAAGCTAATTGTAATGGCGTTTGATACTAACCAGTTTTGCAGTTTTTCAGGATCTCGCCTAATGTCATCTTCTGGAAAGTAGATGCTAGAGCCCGCGGCGAGATAAGGCCAAATTTCCCACCCGCAAGCATCAAAGCCGATCGCTGCTATTTGCGTTGCCCGATCGCCCGCTGACACCCCAAACTCTCTTTGATGCCAAAAAACGAGATTTAACAAGCTCCCGTGCTCAATTTCCACTCCTTTGGGCTTTCCCGTGGAACCGGAGGTGTAAATCGCGTAAACCAGATTTTCGGCTGTGGCTGCGCTGGTGGGATTGTCGGCGATTTCTTGGGAAATCATCTCCCAGTCTGTGTCTAGAAAAACAACCCTTGGATGGTGAATTTTATCATCTGACTGTGTTTCTAAATTTTGCACTTCGCCATCATCCACCAGGGAATTTATTCCCTGGCTCATAGCTGAAGTCGGCTGAAGCCGACTGGAAAGTTGTCCTCCTTCAGTCGTCTTTAGACGACTTTCGCTATTAGACAGGGAATTTATTCCCTGGCGGGTAAGCAATTCTGACTGTGTTTCTAAATTTTGCACTTCGCCATCATCCACCAGGGAATAAATTCCCTGGCTCATAGCTGAAGTCGGCTGAAGCCGACTGGAAAGTTGTCCTCCTTCAGTCGTCTTTAGACGACTTTCGCTATTAGACAGGGAATTTATTCCCTGGCGGGTAAGCAATTCTGACTGTGTTTCTAAATTTTGCACTTCGCCATCATCCACCAGGGAATAAATTCCCTGGCTCATAGCTGAAGTCGGCTGAAGCCGACTGGAAACTTGTCCTCCTTCAGTCGTCTTTAGACGACTTTCGCTATTAGACAGGGAATTTATTCCCTGGCGGGTAAGCAATACTGACACTTGAGCATCTTTTAGCATAAAGCTCGATCGCTCAGCAGGATAGCTCGGATCTAAAATTAAGTAAGCTCCTCCCGCTTTCAGGATACCCAACATCCCCACGATCAGATCGAGCGATCGCCCGCAACAAAGCCCGACTAAAACTTCCGCCCCAACCCCAATTTTTTGCAGGTAACGTGCTAGTTGGTTGCTGCGGAGATTTAGCTCTCGATAGGTGACTCGCTCATCTCCAAATACCAGCGCCACCGCATCCGGTGTCCGATCGGCCTGCTTTTCAAATAGCTGATGGATGCACAAATCTTGCGGATAATCCGCCTGAGTATTGTTGCATTCAACTAACAAACGATCGCGCTCTTGGGCGCTCAAATATTGCAAGTTTGCTATGCGCTGTTCGGGATTTGCCACAATGCTTTCTAACAGAGTTTGAAAATGTCCGATCATGCGGGTAATCGTAGCTTCATCAAATAAATCGGCGCTGTAAATAACCATGCCGCTGATCCCCTCGGAGCTATCAACCCAGAGCTTATTGCTGGGCGATTGGTTGCTTCCCGAGCTGTTGGGCGATCGCTCCCACAAATGAAACTCCAAATCAAACCGCGCTGTACCCACATCTAACTGCTGCGGGCTGAGTGTTAATTCTGGCAATTCTAACCGATTCCCCGGCGCGTTTTGCAGCGCAAACGCCACCTGAAATAAGGGATTTTGGTTCAACGCGCGATCGGGGTGCAGTTCTTCTACTAACTTCTCAAACGGCAAATCTTGGTGAGCGTAAGCTCCTAATGCTACTTCTTTGACTCGGTTTAAAAGTTCCCGAAAAGTTGGATTTCCCGACAAATCTGTCCGCAGTACCAAACTGTTGACAAAAAAACCGATTAATGCTTCAATTTCACTGCGGTTGCGATTGGCGATCGGCGAACCTACAACAATATCTTCTTGCTGCGCGTAATGGTAAAGCAACGTTTTAAAAGCTGCCAGCACAGTCATAAACAGCGTCACTCCTTCGCGCTGGCTCAACGTTTCTAAAGCCTCGCTCAGTTGTTTTGGCAGTTGCAAAAATTGCCTCTTGCCTCGGTAACTTTGAATTGCTGGCCTGGGTCGATCCGCAGGCAAATTTAGCATAGAAATGCCGTTTAACTGCTGCCGCCAGTAAGCAAGCTGCGTTTCTAAAACTTCCCCTTGCAGCCATTCGCGCTGCCATTTGGCAAAATCAGCGTACTGGACCGACAAAGCCGGTAAAGGCGAAGGTTTTTCCCTAGCAAATGCCGTGTAAAGCGCGCCTAATTCCTGAATTAGCACTCCGATAGACCAACCATCGGAGACAATGTGGTGCATATTCAGCATTAGTAAATATTCGGCATCATCTAACTGCAATAATGTGACTCGCAGCAACAAGTCCTCGGACAAATTGAAAGAGCGTTGAGCTTCCTGGGCGGTGAGCCGGTTTGCTTCAGTTTGTCGAAATTCCTTTGGCAAGTTTCGCAAGTCCACTACATTAATCGGGAGGTGGAAAGCAGCAGCTATTCTCTGAACGGGTTGCCCCGACACTACTGCTAAAGTCGTGCGTAAAGCTTCGTGGCGGCGCACAATTTCATTGAAGGTTTGTTGCAGCGCCGCAAAATTTAGCGCACCTGTAAAACGCAATGCTGCGGGAACATTATAAAAAGGATTGTTCGGGACTAATTGGTCGAGAAACCACAAGCGCTGCTGTGCAAAGGAAAGCGGTAAATTTCCGTCCCGCCCCATCGGAACAATCGGTGCAGGAGTGAAACTAGAAGTACGATTAGCGGCTTTTAAAAATGAAATAATTTCGGCTTTTTTCTGAGAAATTTCGGCGCGCAGTTCGGGTGTAAGAATTCCTTCGGGAGCGTTGCAGCGCAGGCGAGTTCCCTCAACAAAAATATTAATATCTAGACTGCGAAGGTAAGATAAAAACTCAACTAACTCCACCCTGACAGAATCTCTGGCATTTGGCGATGAACTCGATATTTTTGGATCGGGCATTTTGAGTCATCCTGTGATATCGATTCCGGTTGCACCGGAATCATTGTTGACTGTTGACTGTTGACTGTTGACTGTTGACTGTTGATTGTTGACTGTTGACTGATGACTGTTGACTGTTGACTGTTGACTGTTGACTGTTGACGGGCGGGTCAAAAAAATGAAAATTGCGCGAATTATTAGTTGCGAGCTTGATTCGACTTTACGCCCGACTCTTGAAGCAAGGATTTGATATCATTCCGGCCTTACTACCGGAATTGATATGATTACTTTGGCAAATATAAAATAAATTCCACCAGCGCACAAGTTAAGAGCTTAACTGATCGCTTGCCTACTGTGGCCTAACCTCAGTATGATTCTGTTTGAATCCGCAACCCAAATTCTACCCAAGGTTTCAGCTTATGCCGTTCATGCCCTTCAATTTTCTGTTTCTATGGCTGGTGGGACTGCTGTCCCTCGGGGTACTTGGCGGAGGTATATACATTATTTACGAATGGTACATCGGCGAACTTATAGGGATTTCCTACTTAGTCAGCGGAGTCTTGATGGTTCTTTGGTCCGTTGGCGGCCGCTTTATCAGTTTGCCGCTGTTCCGCCGCCCCGGTGCTGACGAACCGAAGCCGACGCGGACGGGTACGGTGCAGCGGGTAGAGAGACCTGATGGCACTATTTTACAAGTAGAATTCTACGGCCCAGAGGACGGACAGCCGATTATTCTCTCCCAT
Source organism: Microcoleus sp. AR_TQ3_B6 (assembly GCF_036702785.1). Classification (NCBI taxonomy): domain Bacteria; kingdom Bacillati; phylum Cyanobacteriota; class Cyanophyceae; order Oscillatoriales; family Microcoleaceae; genus Microcoleus; species Microcoleus sp. AR_TQ3_B6. The sequence goes on from NZ_JAUBVJ010000007.1 coordinate 92,601, forward strand.
GGTTGGGGGCCGAACAGTATGGTTTGGTATTACGCGAAACGGCAACTAAGCGATCGCTACCGAGTGATTGTTTGGGATCTTCCAGGTTTGGGAAAATCCACTCGACCAAAAAACAGCGACTACTCCCTAGAAAAATTTGCCCGCGATCTCGAAGCCGTCATTGCCATAGCAGGAACTAAACCTGTTATCCTACTCGGACACAGCATGGGCGGCATGATTTCTCTAACATTCAGTCGGCTTTTCCCAGAACTTCTCGGTAGTCGAGTAGCTGGTTTAATTCTGGTAGATACGACTTATACTAATCCTCTCAAAACCGCTATTTTTAGCGGTTTATGGCGCGCTTTGCAGAAGCCGCTGCTCCAACCTCTGCTCTATCTCACCATAGCTCTTGAACCTATTATGTGGGGCATGACTTGGCTGAGCTATCTCAATGGTTCACTGTACATCAGTGTAGAAGTATCGGGATTTAAAGGCACTGAAACGCGCGGTCAATTAGATTTCTCAGCTTTCTTATCAGCCTTGGGTTCTCCCGGCGTTCTCGCTCGCGGCACACTGGGAATGCTCAAATTTGACGAAACAAAAACTTTGCCATCAATTGACATTCCTGTGTTGGTGATATGCGGCGATTCAGATATTGCCACTACCCCCCCAGCTAGCCTGCGAATGAAAGCAGAATTACCTCAAGCAGAGCTACTTACTATACAGAAAGGAGGACACATGGCATTAATCGAGCATAACCAGCAGTTTGCAGAAGCTGTCAGGGCATTCTGCACTGAAGTTTCCTGACTAAAAATGTGAGTTAAAATCCTGTAGGTTCTGGCTGGGGATACCCTATTTTTCTTCTTAGTCTTAATGTCCCGAACTAAAGAAGAACTTTAGGTAAGTTGATAATAAAGCTTGTCCCCTTGCCCTCTGCACTTTCAACCGCCAGTGTCCCTTTATGCGCCTCAGTAATATTTTTTGCTAAAAATAATCCTAATCCCCAGCCAGTTTGCTCCTCGGCAGAAATGGTTCGACGAAATTGTTGAAATAGGATGGATTGAGCGTCTATGGCGATCGGATCGCCTTCATTATGGATAGTAAGGCTGATCAGCGTTTCAGTTTGCTGCAGTGTGAGTGTAATCGGCGTACTAGGCGCACCATATTTCACAGCGTTAATTGCTAAATTTTCAATCACCCGCCGTATTTCTTTACGGCTGCAATAAGCCCTGATATCAGAATCAGAGACTATAACAAACCGCTCTCCATAGGCAAAGCTCAAATCTTCTACCACCTCTTGGACGAGCATCTCAAAATTGCATTCTTCAAATTCCATCTTTAAGCTCTGCCCTGCCCGCAGCCGACTCGCATCAAGCAGATTTTGAATCATCGAATCCAGCCGATTGATCGCATTGAGCATCCTTGCGGCCACATCCGTGTGGGTATCTCCTCGTTCCAGCCGCCGCAGAGTCAGTTGAGTTCCCATTTTTACGACATTGATGGGATTTCTGAGGTCGTGAGTTAACGTCACCATAAATAGTTCTTGAATATCTCGCAGCGTTTCGGAGAATTGAGTGGCAGCGTCATTAACGGCTTGCTCAATTGAGCCGATAATAATGTCTCTATCCTGCACTCCTAAAGGTGCTTCTTCTTCTAAAACTTGAAATATTACTTGACGGAGGAGGTGATACTCGAAAATTAGGTGAGTCATGGAGTAGTCAGCATACCCCGCCCGTTCCTGCCCATGCAGCCTGCCAATCCGCGTACTTTCTACCTCGTCGGCTGTGATTCGGGCAGATGTCCTAACAATTCTGTTTGAGAGTTCATCTACCAGTTGGTTTAAGTACAGAGGTAGGGAATCTTGCAAGACAAGGGAATCTTGATGCGTTGATGCGCTGACTTCCTCACGCGCCCGCTTCTCCCACATCTCCATAATTTTTTCAGCATTTTGTTTAAGACGGTCAGACGCTTGGTTGGACATCGTTTTTGATTTTCGGGATGAGTCGCTGTTGAGAGAAGATTTTCTCCCTTATTTATAATGCCCTGCAAGCAATTTTACAACTATATAGGCAGCCTCAGCCTTTAGCAGGTTAGCAAGTAACAGGGCTAAATCTCCTCGTGAAACCGGCTTAAATATCAGTTCCCATTGCGGTAATTTCTACCCACAGGGCTTGAATTGATTTTGCACTCGCTAGTTATGCTTCCTCATTCTCGGCATTCTGGCCGAAAGCATCCAGGATACAAGCCCCCGGATTCATCCGTGCAGAAATAAAAAACCTGTATCCGATGAAACTTGCCTAACGTATTTATCCCTGGGGTCAATGCTTCAATCTAAAATCTAAAACCTAAAATCTAAAATCGATTGACTCACCTATAAATTTGATGCCAAAATTATAGATAAAGACCATCCAAATGGTGATGCCCTAGCTTCTAGTAGAGGATTCAGTCTCCAAATTAGCTCAACCTTTGGACGCCAAAGATTACATCGGTTGGAGTTCTATTCCTCTGGTTTTATGCCGCCAATTTGATTGCACTTAGACACACAGTTTTTGGGAGCATCTCATATTTGTAAAAACACTTTTTCTGGCTCCTTCCTTCTTCTTTTTTCCTCCTGCCTCAAAACTGAGATTTCTAGCTGGGCTCCAAAAGTGAGATGCTCCTGGACGCCAATTCCACAAAACAATCAAAATCATCCCGCAATTATGTAAGCCCTTAAAATTCCACATCTTCGCGCTCATTTTCGTCGGTTCTGGGAGTATCCAAACCTTTCGCAGCCCAGCGCATTGTTTCAATGTATTTTGCCAGACTCGCCACAGTCGGAGCCTCAAACAAATTGCTGACCGATAACTCGACTTGCAAAGAGTCTCGGATGCGAGAAATTAACTGAGTTGCTAGCAGGGAATGCCCGCCTAGTTCAAAGAAATTATCGTAGATACTAACCTGCTGTTTTCTCAAAACTTTAGCCCAAATATTCCCGATCGCATTTTCGAGCTCAGTCCTAGGCGCTACATAATTTTCTGTTATATCCTCGCTGTCTGTATCTATATCGGGCAAGGCGCGGCGGTCTACTTTGCCGTTGGGCGTCAGCGGCAGGGACTCCAACACTGCATAAGTTGCAGGAACCATATATCCTGGTAACTTTTCTTTCAAAAATTGGCGCAAGTCACTTGACTTAAGATTGGGAATTTCTAATTTTTCATTAATGCCGTCAGGAATAACATAAGCTACCAAATGTTTATCGTCGGGGATGTCTTCCCTCACAATTACTACTGCTTCGCGCACTTGCGGATGCTGGCACAAAGCCGCTTCAATTTCTCCCAATTCGATGCGGTAGCCGCGAATTTTTACTTGGTCGTCAACGCGGCCTAAAAACTCGATGTTGCCGTCAACTAAATAGCGGCCTAAATCACCTGTTTTATAAAGGCTAGAACCAGATTTATTGCTAAAAGGATTGGGAATGAATGCAGCAGCAGTTAAATCTGGCTGGTTGAGGTAGCCTTTCGCCAATCCGTCACCGCCGAGGTACAATTGACCTATAACACCGATCGCCACCGGCTGCAAATCCGCATCGAGGAGATAAATCTGCGTGTTGGCGATCGGGCGGCCGATGGGGATAGATGTTGCGGTTTCGGGTACGTCTTGCACGCAATAATAAGCCGAAAATGTGGTATTTTCTGTAGGCCCGTAAACGTGAATTAATTTAGTGCTTGGCTTTTGTTGGAGAACTTTTTTAACCCATCTCATATCGACCGTTTCTCCGCCAAACAGCAAGCAGCGCAGCGAATCAAAAGCTTGCGGTAAAACTCTAGCAATTTGTTGAAATAAGGCAGTTGTTAAAAACAAAACGGTGATGCCTTGTTGGCGCAGTTCTAAGGCTAAATCGTGAGGCGAGAGGGTAATATTTGTGCTAATTCCCACGAGTTGAGCGCCGTTAAGCAAGGCTCCCCAAATCTCGAATGTGGCTGCATCGAACGAAGCGTTTGATGCTTGGGCAATTTTATCGGTAGGTTCTATTTTTATATAGTTGGTGTTGAGTACCAGCCGATTTACTGCTTTGTGGGTGACAGCAACTCCCTTGGGTTTTCCTGTGGAGCCAGATGTGTAAATAACGTAAGCTAGGTTGTCTGCTGTTGCGGTGTTGGCGGGATTTTCGGCGCTTTCTTTGGCTATGTGTTCCCAATCGCGATCGAAGTAAATCACCGAGTTTGAGAAGTCTCGGAAATTCTCAATCAATTTATCCTGAATTAGCAAGACTTTAACTCTAGCATCTTCCAGCATCAAGTTTAGCCGATCGCGCGGATAGCTCGGATCTAACGGTAGGTAAGCCCCTCCCGCTTTCAGTACAGCCAACATCCCAACAATTAGGTCGATCGATCGTTCTGCACAAAGCCCCACCAAAACCTCCGCCCCCACGCCCAGTTTTTGCAGGTAGCGTGCCAGTTGGTTGCTGCGACTGTTGAGTTCTCTGTAAGTTAGGTGCTGGCCCTCGAAAGTTAGGGCGACATCCTGCAGATGCTGCTGGGCCCGCTCTTCAAATAACTGATGAATGCACTTATTTTGAGGATAATCTGTCCGAGTATCGTTCCATTCTCTGAATAATTGATTCACTTCATCCTCGCTCAATAAAGGTAAGCTAGCGATTCTTTGTTCTGGATTAGTCACAATGCTTTCCATCAGCGTTTTAAAATGCCTCAGCATTCGGGCGATCGTAACTTCATCAAATAAATCCGTATTGTACACAGCTAAGCCTCTGAGCCCTTCCGAATCTTCCCAATGTTCGCCGTATCTGCTCCTAAAATTATCGGAAGCTTCCCACAAATACAGCTCTAAATCAAAGCGCGTTGTTTGAGTCTCCAAAGGAAAAGAGCTCAACTTTAATCCTGGCAATTCTAGCTCGTCCACAGGTGCATTTTGCAGGCCAAATACCACCTGAAACAGCGGGTGGCGGTTCAGCGATCGCTCTGGGTGCAATTCCTCGACGAGCTTCTCAAAAGGCAAATCTTGGTGAGCGTAAGCTCCCAGGGTTACTTCCCGCACCCTGCCCAAAAAATCTCGAAATGTCGGGTTTCCCGAGCAGTCTGTCCGCAGCACTAAAGTATTGACAAAAAAACCGATTAATGCTTCAATTTCGCTCTGGTTGCGATTGGCGATCGGCGAACCTACAACAATATCTTCTTGTTGCGAGTAGCGGTAAAGCAAAGTTTGAAATGCAGCGAGCACAGTCATAAATAAAGTGGCTCCTTCTCGCTGCGAGAGCGCTAAGAGTGCGTTTTTCAGCTTTTTCGGCAGTTCTAAATATTGAGTTTTTCCCCGATAATTTTGCCTAGCTGGTGCAGGGCGATCAGTGGGCAAATTTAACGCTGAAATCCCGTGCAATTGCTGCCGCCAATAAGCTAGTTGAGTTTCTAATACTTCGCCTTGCAGCCATTGGCGCTGCCACTCGGCAAAGTCGGCATATTGAAGTGATAATTCTGGGAGGGGAGATGGCTGTTGATTTATCAAAGCTGTATAGATCGCCTCCAGTTCTCGAATTAGCACACCGATCGACCAATCATCGGCAGCTATGTGGTGCATATTTAGCAAGAGAATATGCTCGGTTTCTGTCAGCCGCAGGATGGTTAGTCGCATCAGCGGCCCGGTGGATAAATTGAAAGGGCGAAGAGATTCGGCTGCGGTGAGTTTATGTGCTTCTGTTTCCCGTAGTTCTGGCGGCAAATGTTGCAGGTTTAAGAGTTTTAAATGAGTCTTGAAAGCCGGAGAGATTATCTGCACGGGTTGGCCTGAGACCGCGGCAAAAGTGGTTCGCAAAGTTTCGTGGCGCTGCACTATTTCGTTGAAGGTTTGCTCTAAGGCTGTTACGTTGAGGGAACCAGTTAAGCGCAGGGCTGTTACTACATTATAGAAAGGATTTTCCGGTGCGAATTGGTCGAGAAACCACAAGCGCTGCTGGGCAAATGATGCCGGAAAGACAAACACTTCGGCTTCTGAGGAAATATTCAGTTTTTCTATATCCTTTGTAAAGGAATTGTCATAAATTTCGGAGGCCATATCTGTTGCTCTTGGGGGATGGGATGTGTTAATTTTTTGATGGCGCGGGGTTGCTTTTTGAGGGTGCGATCGCCTCTTAAAACTTTCGCGAGCAAAAGATCGGAACTGTTAAAATCATAAACCTGGGTGCGGGAGTGCGGGAGAAAGGCGGGGAAAAGAAACCGGATTTCTGGCCGCAGCATCAAGTTATCCATTGAGGGGCTAGGAGTGCGACCCCCCAATCAAATTTAGTCGCGGAACGGGTCAATCGATTTTAGATTTTAGATTTTAGATTTTAGATTGAAGCCTTGACCCCACGGATAAATACGTTAGGCAAGTTTCATCGGATACAGGTTTTTTATTTCTGGACGGATGAATCCGGGAGCTTGTATCCTGGATGCTTTCGGTCATTAGGCTGGTGATTCGGGTGCAATCGGGTGAGTTAGATGGGAGAATTACCGGGAGCAATCGGTGGAGAGGTCAAGGTATAGTATGATTTCTAATTGCACAAAGTGTTCTTGGGGCGATCGCCAAATTTTCACATCTCCAACTGAGCGACTACTATTGATTAAACAGTCTCCGCAATCTTTTAGATCGACTCACTATAACTTGCGAGCTGATTTGCCACAATACTTAAGAACACTGAACGTGCAGTTTAAATTAGAGGTTATAGGCTAATGGCGCAGCGGAATGTATACTCGTCAAAGGGCGAGCCAGAGGATGGACAATCAGCAGAAGAAGTCCTCCACTCAGTAATGCAAGAACTGGACGCTTTGCATGAAAATGTCAAAGGCCAGTTAAATCAAGACATTACACGGCTGCAAACTGAAAAAAATCACCTGATTGAGGATATTGAAGACCTCAGAGAGCAATACCGCAAATTGCAGTCTCAGCAAATGGAATCTCTGTCTGGGCGATACATTCAGCAGCAGCAATTGTGGCTGAAGCAGTTGGCTCAAGTTTTGGCTCACAATTTGCAGGATTTGTTAGTGCAGCGGTTCAACGAACTCAGCGCTAACTCGGGACATTCTCTCAGCAACCCTATTCCCAGCGGGGAGTTCCCGATACCCATGCCGCCGAGCAACTACGGCGAACGAGCCTCGGAGTTGCTGGCGGCCCTGGATGAAAGGATCGATCGCAGTTTCCAGATGCTGGAACAAGATTTGAGCAGCTATGAAAGCGAGCTTTCCATGCGGCTCAACAATATGCAAACCCTAGAGCGGCAAGGGGAAGAACTGTTACAAAATCTCGTAAACCGCATCAGGGAAGAACTTGAATCAGAAGAAGAATATCTTGAGAATCCTTTCGATGCTCAAGATTCCTATCCCGAGGAATCAACTAATTCTGTTAATTCTGTCCGCCCGCAAGTTCTGCAGCCAACACCTGCGGATAGGCCGCGGCAACCCGTGCCGGATTCCTCTTCAGCGGCCTCGACCGCACCCGCTAAAGCACCGTCTCAAGTACAGACAGGTTTGGTGCTGGCTTTATCTTCGGCCGTGGTATTGTCGCTGTTTAATGTTTGTTTGAGAATTCTGATTAAAAGCAAAACTCCTCGGGTGGCTTTTGGCTTGTTTGAATTTCCGGGGGTGGTGACTCCGGGTTTTGGAAATTCTTTGTTGATTTTGTTGATGCGGCTGATCGTAGTGATGGCTTTGATGCCGATATTGGCGACCTTTCTGTATCCTTCTGTGTGGAAAGATATTAGGCGGTTGTTCCAGTCGGGCGATCGAGCTTTGTGGAGCAAGGTTTTAGGAAGCGCATTTTTTCTGTTTTTGTCTCAGGTTTTGATTTATTTGGCGATCGGCAATATTCCGGCGGGGATTGCGATTACGATTTTCTTTATTTATCCGATCGTCACCGTACTGGGTTCTTGGATCTTGTTTGGCTCTCGCCCCAGCAGAGTCGGCTTTTTGGCAATAGTCGGGATTACCGCAGGTCTGATTTTAGCTGGGTGGCCGAGTTTTGCGGTCCCAGCTCCGGGCGGCGGCAATGTCGGGGTGGGAGTCACGGCTGCACTGGCTTCTGGGATTACCTTTGCAGGTTACGTATTGCTGACGCAAATGGCCGCGGGCAAGCTGCACCCGATTCCTTTTAGTTTAATTAATTTCGCCGCGGTTTTTGTATTTTCCTCCCTGAGTTTGTGGGTGCCGCTGTCGGAAAATTTTGCTCCTAAAATCGACCAAAATGTGTGGCCTGGTTTGATTGTGGGAGGCGTTGTTTTAGGGGTGCTGACGCTGTTTAGCTATCTTTTGAATAATTTTGCCATCCGGTTCGCGGGGGCAGCCTTAGCGTCAGTAATTGGCACTTTGGGACCAGCGCTGACCGCACTCTTCGGGTTTATAATTATCAATGAGAAGTTGCAGCCTGTGGCAATTCTCGGCATGGCTGTGGTGACGTTGAGCGTGGGTGCTATGAGTGTGGAACGCATAATGGCTCCTCAGAAGAAGGCTAGTTAACCCTTGAATTTTGGCGATCGGTCATTCAAAAACCCGGTTTCTTGAATGGCCGACACAATATCATATCAAATCTGTTAGCATCGGAATTATTCCTATCTCTCTTCTCCTCATCTGCGTTAATCAGCGTCAATCCCTTGTCATCTGCGGTTAATAAATTCTCTTTTTTTAACCGCAGATGAGGGCAGATAAACACAGATTAACGCAGATGAATTTCAAGTCTTGAGAGCGAAGGCCTGCAATTGGAGTCTAAACAAGAGAAACAACCACTCGAAAACCCACAATACTAGCCTTGCAATTCGCCTGATATCGGAGGCGACACGCGCTGCCACAATTCGGAGAATGATCGTTCCAAGAACCCCCCCGCAACAACCTCAGCGAAGGGTCGCCGTCAGACTCCCAAACGCTGCCATCAGCAGGCGCACCGTTATAATTATTGTGCCAAGCATCCGCACACCATTCCCAAACATTTCCGTGGAAATCGTACAATCCGAAAGCATTGGGTTTATAACTGCCTACATCTGTCGTTTGAAAGCGATAAACTCCTTTGGGCGCCTCAGCGTAATTAGAATTTCCGTTGTAATTTGCTAACTCGCTGGTAATCGTTTCTCCAAAGTGAAACTGCGTCTGAGTTCCCGCCCGGCAAGCATATTCCCATTGGGCTTCACTAGGCAAGCGATAACGCTTACCAGTTTTTCGAGAAAGTCTAGCGCAAAACTCCATAGCCTCGTACCAAGATACATTTTCTACAGGTCGATTTGGACCTTTAAAACGGGCCGTATCGGGATCGAGAAATATTTTAATTTCCGGCAGCGCGGCAACTGCTGTCCACTGTGCCTGAGTGACGGGAAATTTGCCAATATAGAAAGATGCTAAAGTTACTGGGTGCTGCGGTTTTTCGTCGCTGTCACCCCGATTATTTGGGGAACCCATGAGGAAAGTACCGCCAGGAACAGATACCATTTCCAGGACTGTACTGCTATCGAGATGTTCTTCAAAAAAACCAGCTTTGCCGCTTTTAATATTACTTTGCTTCCCGCTTTTGTCTATAGTCACTACTTGAAATTCAAAAGTGCTTTTGACAACAGAAATTCTTTGCGGTGCCTTGCTAGGAGGCGGATTGGTGTTGGATTTTTCCCTCGGATTTACAGAGACATTGCTGTTGATTTTGCCGCTTAGAGTGAGCGGGGGAGTGATAGCAACTTGTCCTCCCTTTGCCCGCAAAGAATTTATATCTCGTTGTCCCCCATTGACAAACTGGGGTTGGGGAGGTAAAGAATAGAGATTTAAAGCTTTGATTACTTCATCAGCAGATTGATATCTATTTTTGAGATAATCTTGAATTAATTTATCTAAAATGTTTCCCAACTCGGTGCTAATTTTTGTGCCGGGGGGCAACCGTTTTCTCCACATCCAGCCGCCGTTTATTGGGTCGTAAAGGTCATCGGAACCGTCAGCTTTTGGCAAACATTGAGTTAGCAGTCTCAGGCAAGTTATCCCCAAACTGTACAAATCGCTTCCGGGGAAAACTTGACCCCGCATTTGTTCCATCGGCGAATATCCGGGCGTTCCTACCGTTGTGCCTACTTGGCTCATTAGCGAGCCCGTCACTTGTTTGGAAATGCCGAAATCTATCAGAACTAACTCTCCTCGCCCTCCCCTTGGGAAAGCGGTACTGCGAAAATTTCCCGCCTTAGGCACAGATGAGCTGACAGAGGTGCGGCGGCGGATGATATTCTCAAGTTTGATGTCTCGGTGAATGACATTGCGTTCGTGCACAAATTTCAGAATTGGCAAAATATCTGCCAGCAACTGCCAAATTTTTTCTTCGCTAAAAACGCCCTGCTGAGTTAATTCAGCCAGTAAATTTTGCCCCTCTATCAACTCTTGTACTAAATAAAGTCGGTTGTCTTGTTCAAAATAAGCAATTAATCGAGGAATTTGGGGATGTTCGCCGAGTTCGTAAAGCCGTTTCGCTTCTTCTTTAAACAATTCTGTGGCTTTTTCAAGTGCTGAGGTTCCTTGAAATTGGGGCATAAACTGCTTGATGACGCACGGATCGTCCATGCGATCGGTATCTACCGCTTCATAAGTTCTGCCAAATCCCCCTTCGCCCAACAGTCGAATCACGCGGTAGCGGTTTCTGAAGAGAGGCGTGAGGTCGGGCTTGCCGCAACTTTGACAAAATTTAGAGTTGTCGGGATTGAAAGGATTAGAACATCTGGGATTAGAACAGTAGAACATATCTGGGAAGAAATGATCCGGTTAAGATTATGATATATCTTTTTTGCCCCCTCATGGAATACTAACAATTAATAATTGGTTATTGACCGTCGATCGTTGTGAGGGCATTACTGCAGCTTGTGTCGCCCCAACGGAGAAAGTAGAAGGCAGAATTTAAAATGCCAATTAATCCAACAAAGAAAGCGATTTAATGGCAAAAAAGGTTAGCGCGAGCGATCGATTTTAGCAACCCGCTTACGGCAGATATTCCTCTGGGGATATTAGTAATTTATTTACAGAAGCCAGTATAGTACAAATCGGCGATCGCCCAACTAAAAAGCGATCGCACTCAAAGAACTATCGGACTAGAAACTAAGAAAGCGATTTCAATAACCTATTCAATCGCTAGAGTCGGGGCCTCAGAATTCTACAAGCTCCATAGTCCTTAAAATATCTAGGGGTAATTTCAACCTGAAATCTCATATTTCTGCTACATTGTGCCAACTTTCCGCCTCCTGCTAAATAACTTTATTTTTAATTTTTTTAACTACGAAAATAACTAAGATAAACAGAACACAGCATGATACTGACACTATTGTTTCTGTGATATTTGGTGATATGAATAGGATAAATCCCTGCTCTTTAATCAAGGCAGAGAAACTTGAGACACAAAATGGCATGAGATATAACCTGAATGCCTGCCAACGATCTCTTTCGACCTTACTAGAAGAAACACTTAGCATCAGGCCCGTACCGATTACAGCACTTATACCAATTGAATTGATCCATATCTTAACCGAAGGATCAAAATGAAAACAAACTACTGTAACATACCAAATGAGATAGCACCAGAGAATAGCTTTATCTAATTTGATTTCGTAAAGATATTGAATTAACCATTTCATAGATTTAAAAAGGCTTTTACATTTTCAATATTTTTGATGAATACAACCCGGTGGATTGAATAATTAGAAAAGGAGAGCAAAAGAGTCTTTTAACGAGACAAAGCGAGTTTTTTTAGCTTCTAAACCTGTTGCTAAAATATTTTGCAGAGTGCTTTGCCAAAAACAGATTTCATAGAAATAACTCAATTAACTGTTTCTTTGGCGCAAGTTCATTTGGTTGATTGACGACTTCAAGCCAACCCTGAACAGCATCTTCAAGCATCTCTAACAATTGTTGGTAACTCTCTCCCCATGTGTGACAACCTGGCAGTGCTGGAACTGAGCCGCAGCATAGGCTATCTTCTTGCCAGATAATCGCCTTAATCTTCATGATTAATCTCTAATAGCTATCTGAAGAGGATTTTAGCGCATCGCTTCAAAACTTGCTTTTGAAGCGATCGCCCCCAGGTAATTTTGAAGTATTGGGTATCGAGTATTGTCTGAAGCGAAGCTATCGGGCTCTTAATCGCCCGCTAACCATCGATATCGCCAGACGCAGACAAACTCTGCGATTCAACCAACAAGAGTGGGACCTTTCAGTGCAGCTACTTGTTGTGCTGCACGGTTATAACTGAGATAGCAACTTGTCGTACTCTGCGTGTGAACCAACTCAAAACCCGATCGCAGTATCTCCATCCAACTGACCAATGTGTCGATAATTGTTGCTAATTCGAGCCGAGTAGATTCGTAACTCTCGATACACTTTTTTGAAACGCAGACTTGGATAACTTGGGTTTTCCTTGAACTGACGATAGGCCTCGCGCGGAGAGAAGAATGGACTTGCTTTGGCAGTGCGACAAAAGATTTACGGAATTCGGCTGTAGTCGGCGACTTCACAATGTTTCTCGATCGCGTTCGTGGGTTTTACCTGCGTGATACTCAGCCATTGGCGGCGCTGCAAGTTTGGCAAGAGTATCGGGAGAACGAGGATTTGCTCGATCGTATCTGGGATCGTCTTCAAGTTCTGCCAAAATCATTGAGGCGATTTTCTTCAAGGGCAACGCTTGCGCGCGCTCACTTGCAGACAAGGTTTTTCAACCCGCGCGATCCAATAGCTGCAAGCAACACTTACGCGCCCTCAAGTAACTCAGTCATTGTTAGCACACTCTTACAATAGACCACTTACAAAAGTAGACAAAGCATCGCGATTTTTACCCTAGTAAGAGCAACGATCGCGCCCGGTCGAAGTGCTGCGAATATGTTGTAGTAGGATTTATAATCCGAAGCTGGAATAATTCAGCCTGAGACACATAATGAACTACTGAGATTAAAAAACCTGAGTTCTGAAAATTTTAAGTGTTTGTGCGGAGTACGTCCAGAAACATTTAAACATACGGTGGAGTTAGTGCGATCGCATAATTTATCTGGATGCACCTGTCCAAGCGCCAATCCTTGTTTATCCAACTCCAGCAGAGATATGATAGTTAAACATCACACCATGATACACTTTAGCATTACAATGAGCGGAGAAAATATTGCCACTTGCTAAGAAGCTGATGTTCTGCTAGTTTAATTTTTTCAACAGGCGATCGAACATGGCCGTCTCAGATTCCCCTCTATCAATTCCCGACCTGAATAATGGTACTCATCGAAAAAACGAATATGAAAACCACGCTGCCCGGTTACAAACTCTTATCGTTGCCGCTTCATGAAGGTGTCAATACAGTTATTTATCGGGGGGTTAGGGAGTCGGAGCAAACTCAGGTTATAGTAAAAGCCATCAAAGCCGAGTATCCCACAATAGAAGAAATCGCGCGGTTGAGACATGAATATAAAATCCTCAAAACCCTGGACGTGCCAGGGATTGTCAAAGCTCACTCTTTGGAAAAGCATAATAACGGTCTGGCGCTGATATTAGAAGATTTTGGGGGAAAATCTCTGAAAAACCTAATCGCAGCTAAACACCTTGAAATAAGCGAATTTCTAAGTCTGGCAATTCATTTGGCAGAGACCCTAGCTCAACTGCACGGAAAAAAGATTATCCATAAAGATATTAAACCGCAGAATATCATTATCAGCTCCAAAAGAGATAAAATTAAAATCATAGATTTTAGCATTTCCACGTACCTAGAGCGAGAAAACCAGACCCTCAGCAATCCCAACTTGCTAGAAGGCACCCTTGCCTATATGTCCCCAGAGCAAACCGGGCGGATGAATCGCTCAATAGACTACCGCACCGACTTTTACTCATTAGGTGTCACCTTTTATGAAATTCTGACGGGAAAGCTGCCGCATCAAGCCACCGACCTCCTGGAATTAATTCACTGCCATATCGCTAAAAGACCAGTGCCACCCCATGAGCATATCCCTGAAATTCCCAAAGCGATTTCTGACATTGTAATGAAATTATTAGCCAAAACCGCTGAAGACAGATACCAAAGCGCCTTGGGGCTAAAAGCTGACCTAGAAATGTGCCGTCATCAACTACAAACCCATGGGAAAATTGACAACTGCTCAATCGGTAAGAGGGATAAATTTGGACAATTTCTTATCCCGCAAAAACTCTATGGCCGCGAGCAAGAAGTAGCCACTTTGATGGAAGCCTTTGAGCGAGTCTCCGGCGGAAACAGCGAACTGATGCTAGTGAGCGGTTACTCAGGAATTGGCAAATCTTCCTTAGTGAATGAAGTTCAAAAACCGATTGTCAGGCAGCGCGGGTATTTTATCTCCGGTAAATTTGACCAATTAAAGCGAAATATTCCTTATGCTTCATTGATTCAAGCTTTCGCCAACTTGATGCGGCATCTGTTAACAGAAAGTTCGGAAAAACTAGCGATTTGGAAACAGCAACTTTTAGAAGCCTTAGGCTCAAATGGCCAAGTCATAGTAGATGTCATTCCCGAAGTCGAACTGATTGTCGGGCCTCAAGGAGCGGTTCCGCAATTGGGGCCATCTGAATCCGAGAATCGCTTTAATCGCGTGTTTAAAGAATTCATTCATGTATTTACTAAACCCTCACACCCCCTCGTCGTCTTTTTGGATGACTTACAGTGGGCAGATTCGGCATCGCTCAAGTTGATTCATCTGCTTATTTGTGACCCGGACAGCCAATATTTACTGCTGATGGGAGCCTATCGAGATAACGAAGTCAGTCCGACGCACCCGTTGATGCTGACGTTGGATGAGATTCAAAAAAATGGGGCGGTTGTAAATAATATCACCCTCCGTCCTTTGGATATTGCCAATGTCAGCTTGCTGGTAGCAGATACCCTGAAAGAGTCTTCCGCTCCTCGAAACCGGGTTTCTAAATTGTCCCAGCTACTTTTCAATAAAACCCAGGGCAATCCTTTCTTCTTGACTCAGATGTTCGCTACTCTGCATCAAGAAAAGCTATTGACCTTTGATTTCAGTGCTGGGTGCTGGCATTGGTCATTGAACCAAATTCAAGCGGTAGGCATCACGGATTATAATGTCGTCGAACTGATTGCCAGAAATATTCAAAAACTCCCGGAGGAGACGCAGGATGTCTTAAAATTAGCCGCCTGCATTGGAGACAAATTTAATTTAGACGTTCTGGCTATTGTCAATGAAAAATTTCAGTCGGAAACGGCCGCTGATTTGTGGGAAGCACTTCAGGCTGGCTTGGTTTTGCCCCTGAGCGAAGCCTACAAAATCCCTCTCGTTTTTACCTCCGATGAAATGAGCAGGGAAGGAAAGGAGAGAATAGCTCCAGATTCTCTTCTCCTATCATCCTCACCTGCCCCTTTGCCTTACAGCTATCACGCGCCTATCGCTTACAAATTTCTCCATGACCGGGTGCAGCAAGCGGCGTATTCTCTTATTCCCGAATCTCAGAAACAACAGACCCACCTAAAAATTGGTGAACTGCTACTGCTGCATACTCCAGCAGACGAGATTGAAGAAAATATTTTTGAGATTGTCAATCAGTTAAATGTTGGGGCTGGCTTCATCACGGACCAGGCAGAAAAAGATCGTCTAGCCCGATTAAATTTAATAGCGGGTCGAAAAGCCAAAGCATCGTCAGCTTATGAAGCTGCTGTCACGCAACTAAGAGTAGGGTTAGAACTCTTGGCAGAAAACAGTTGGCAGAGTAACTACGATCTGACACTAGCACTCTATGTAGAAGCGGTGGAAGCTGAATATATTAATACCAATTACGAACAGTCAGCAATTCTTGCTGAGATTGTTCTGCAACAAGCTACCACCCTGCTCGAAAAAGTGAAAGTATACGAGCTACAAATCCAGTTTTATATGGCTCAAAATCAGATGTTAAAAGCCATTGATACTGGGATGCAAGTGCTGGATATGCTGGGTGTTTCCTTGTCAAATGACGAGGGTAACGGGGGTTTTGTGGTTGAGTTGCCAGATATCGCAGACTTAGACAATATCCCAGAGATGACAGACCCTTACAAAATAGCGGCTTTAAGTATACTGACTTCTCTTATTTCTCCTGTTATGACTGCTAATCCCGCAATTATGCTCCCACTTGCAGTGACTTTGGTTAAAATCTGCATGGAGCATGGCTATTCCTCTACTGCTGCTTTTGCCTATGCTTTTTATAGTGTAATACTGTGCTCGGCAATAGGGGATATAGATGCCGGATATCAGTCTGGCAACTTGGCATTAAAGTTGTTGAATAAATTTAATGCCAACTCGCTTAAATGTAGAGTTAATCAATTATTTTATGGCTTTGTTATACACTGGAAAGAGCCAGCTAAACAAGCTTTAGCCCCATTACTGTCAGCGTTTCAAAGTGGACTGGAAACTGGAGATATAGAATATGCCGGTTATTGTGTGACTGTCTATTGTGCGAGCATATTTTTGACTGGCGAACGATTAGACATTGTAGAAGAGGAACAAGAGCAATATCTTGATTTAGCGCTCAAACTAAAACAAGACTATTCTATCTATTACAGCCAGATATTTCACCAATTGACGCTAAATCTTCAAAATGAATCTGAGGCAAAATGTCAGTTGGTAGGCAAAAGTTTTAATGAAACACAAATGTTGCCTGTTTTTATTGAAACTAACAATAGAATTTTGCTATTTATTACTTATCTAGCCAAGACAATTCTATTATATCTATTTAACGAACCAAAGAATGCCGTTGCCAATGCCAGTTTAGCCGCCGAACACGCAGTCAGCGTGATGGGAATGGTAGTTAGTGCTCCTCACAACTTCTATTATTCCCTTGCTCTACTCGCTGTTTATCCTCAAGCTTCACAGGCCGAACAACAACAATACATCAGCTTAGTTGAAGCTAATCAAGAAAAAATGCAGAAATGGGCATTTCATGCCCCGTCTAACTTCCAGCATAAGTACGAGTTAGTGGAGGCGGAGAAAGCGCGGGTATTGGGTAAAATTGGCAAAGCGATGGAGTATTATGACGCTAGCATTCAAGGAGCCAGAGAACAGGGATACATTCAGGAAGAAGCCCTAGCTAATGAACGGGCTGCCGAGTTTTATTTCTCTCGCGGCCGGGAGAAGATAGCGGAGATTTATTTGACGGATGCTTACTATGGCTATGTTCGCTGGGGAGCGCAAGCAAAAGTGCAGGATTTATCAGAAGAATATCCTGAATTATTCTCGCGAATACTGACTAAAGAAGCCCCCAGCTTCGACGTATCGCGGACGACCAGCTCGACGACTACTGGGAGTTTTGTCGCACTGGATTTCGCCTCTGTGATGAAATCTTCTCAAGCTATTTCTGGCGAAATTGTTCTGGAAAGTCTGCTTTCTAAGTTATTGAAAATTGCGATGGAGAATGCTGGGGCCGAAAAAAGCTACTTGATTTTAGAAAAAGATGGTCAAATGGTGGTAGAAGGCACGGCAAGCACCGATAATAATGAGGTCGTAGTGCTGCAATCCACACCAATAGAAACTACTCAAGATTTGCCGTTTTCTCTCCTCAATTATGTGGGTCGAACTCAGGAAAGTGTGGTATTAAATGATGCAAGTCAGGAGGGAATTTTTACCAGGGATAGCTATATAGTTAATGCCCAACCCAAGTCAGTTTTATGTATGCCGATCGTCCATAAAGCAAAGCTCATTGGTCTGCTTTACTTGGAAAATAATCTGACAAGGAGTGCGTTTACTCCCGATCGCCTGGAAGTTTTAACCGCGATCTGTTCTCAAGCGGCGATTTCCCTGGAAAATGCCCGACTCTATGCCAGTTTGTCTGAGGCGACTGACAACCTGAAACAAGCCAACGAGCAATTAGAAGATTACAGCCGGACTTTAGAACATAAAGTGGAAAATAGGACGCAGGAATTAAAGGAAAAAAATCTGCTCTTGAGCCAGGAAATTCGCGATCGCGTGCAGATAGAGCAAGCTCTGCGAGAATCAGAAGCGCTATTAAAAAAACAAGCCCAACAACTAGAGCTTTCTTTCCAAGAACTCCAGCGCACCCAGACGCAGCTCATTCAGACTGAGAAAATGTCCTCCCTCGGACAGATGGTGGCAGGGGTGGCCCACGAAATCAATAACCCGATTAACTTTATATATGGCAACCTAACTCACGTCAGGACATACAGTGAAAACATACTAGGACTGCTGAAACTCTATCAAGAACAATACCCCCATCCCACAGGAGCGATTGTTGAGGAGATAGACGCGATCGAATTAGATTTCTTGATGGAAGACTTACCCAAAGTGTTGGATTCGATGAAGGTGGGGGCAGACCGAATTCGCGAAATTGTCCTCTCCCTGCGAAATTTCTCGCGACTGGATGAAGCGGAAATGAAAGAGGTGGATATCCATGAGGGCATCGATAACACCCTACTGATTTTGCAGCATCGACTGCAAGCTAAATTAGACCAGCCTGCTATTCAAATCATTAAAGAGTACAGCCCGCTGCCGCTGGTGGAGTGCTATGCCGGCCAACTGAACCAGGTGTTTGTAAATTTACTGGCGAATGCGATTGAGGCTCTCAGCAACCAAAAAACACCGCGGGCGATCGCGATTCGCACCTCTGTGGGGTATGCGGAAGAAGAAAAATCCCCGATTTCCAATTCCCCTCTTGCCGAAAGCTCTACAGTTTCTTCGGTTGAGGTGGATTCCCACAACCTCGCCCAGACCCGGAAAAATCCCCAATTTGTTGTGATTCGCATTTGCGACAATGGCCCGGGTATGACAGAGGAAGTGTACCGGCGGGTGTTCGACCCCTTCTTCACGACGAAACCGATAGGGAAGGGCACTGGTCTGGGGCTGTCAATCAGCTACCAGATTGTGGTAGAAAAACACCGCGGACTGTTGAAGTGTGTTTCTCATCCCGGTAAGGGGGCAGAGTTCATCATTCACATTCCTATTCGACAGGACTATCAAGAATTGGCTGTCCAAAGCCAAACCTGATGAGTTGTTGTTATTGGTATTATCTGTCAGATCTGCAGGATAATTCCCTCGTCTTAAGGAATTAAACCGAAATTTTGCAGGTTAGGTTAAGTCCCGGCTCTTGGGTGTTATCCGTAACTTTTGCTGATAACATCCCCTATATAGCAATCCTAAATGATTATACTCGTTACCAGTCCGAGCCTGGTAACGCATATCCGGAGGAAGAGCCTCCATAGTCTGGGCCGAGGCAGAGCAAGAGTGACATCGGTTAAGAGGCTCTTCCTGGTAACCAGTTAACCAGTTATTGAAACTGATGCGAGGATTGCTCTAGTTTGCTCCGAAAAGAAATCCTGCACCAGAAGAATCCCAATGACCAACTACAACGTCATATGTATTTAAAAAATACATAGCCAGTACCAAAAATTCTTGAACTGATATTCCTCCTGAAATGGATGTACTTTCTCGGTCTGATAAACATTGAATTAATTCAGAATCAGAGTGATTAAGGTCACAAATCTGGATGCGAGCCATTTGAATATCTCCTAGGTAAAGTTTTTTCAGTTTGGATTAGACTTTGAATTGCCTTATCCCATTACCATATTCTGGTATTTGCTATAGTATTTCAAGGGTTTTATCACTAGATTATGGACATAAATCTTACAGTTGTGTCTTCGTTTTTGTTTAAATCAACAGTCTTCTTGAGTCAAATTATTTAATTTTAGCAAAAAAATAGTTCTTGAGGAAATAATTTAAAATGATTTAGGATTGCTATATCGGTCTTATCGAGCATTAACCTAATGTCGCAACCACCGCTCGGATGCAGCTTCGCCGCTTGCTGGAGGCGGAGCATACCAAGGCGGAGCATTGGAACGAGTTCGATCGCCCCTCGCTCTAGGTTGGATTAAGCTTGTCACGTCCTTACTTGTGAATCAGCCGGGAACGTAAAACCAAACATGACTCGATCGGCCGATCGCACAGGATTGAGGTGAAGAAGCAGTGATGAGTGTCGGGTTTCATCCTTCAACTCGACCTACAAGATCGGACGATCGCATTAACTTGAAGGATACAAACTGTTAGGTGGCTCCTCCCTGTAATTCCCACCTCCAAACCAAGCCGTCCTCTGGGTCTACCACCTCACCGATACGCTCAAACCCGCACTTCGCGAGCACCCGCATCGAGGCATTGTTCTCCGCCCGTGTGTGGGCACGAACGAGACGGACTTGCCCGCTACGGAACGCAAAATTGACCAGCGCCCTTGCTGCCTCCGTGGCATACCCACGCCCCTGATACTCCGGGTCTACTGCGTAAGCAATCTCAACGACTCCGCCTTCGTCCGGGGGACCCTTGTACGCGCAGCTTCCGATGACGGCACCGCTAGTGAGCTCCACCATGGAGAATCCATGCGTCCACGGGTCTGGCGCTGTCGAGGCGCGAACCCGCGCCAGCCAATCGGGTGAGACCTCCGCCTTATCGGCAGGACTCAGGGACTCGATGCGGGCGAGGAGCTCCTCAGTCGATGGGAGGATCAGCCTGAGACTCTCTGTTTCAATTACCAATTCACTCATAAAATCGGGCGATCGCATTAATTTGAAGCATACAATGCGATCGCGAAATCAACACATTTGCACTTAAAGCTTCTTGAAGTATCTGGCAACTGGGAATAGCTCAAAGCCCACCTTTTCATAGGTGTGACGGGCTCTTTCATGACCTGGATCGCCCCCAGTCTCAACCATAGCAATAGACATCCCAGCATCTTTCATCCAACCCAGAGCGAATTCTATCAAAGCACTACCAATGCCGCGACCTTGAAAGTCAGGATCGACAGCAACCATGTGGATTTCACCCATGCTGTCCTCTGAGTGTAGTTTCACGGCCACAAAGCCCACAGTAGAACCCGCATCGATCGCAACCCATACATTCGTATCTTCCGCAGCACAGACATCCTCCACAGCTTTTTGCTGGCTCACGCGCCAATGATTGGGATAGAATGCCTGGTAAACATCAGCGTTCATCGCCTTCTGAATCGAATCAAATACCGGAGTCCATGCCCGAAGCGAAAGACGAATAACAGCATCAAGGTGGCGAGGGTCGTAGGGTTCAATTTGCATTCCCACATGAACTCCAGTTAACTCTGAAAGCTGGCGTTGCTGAATAGAGGTATGAATTCAAGATTTCCCAATAGCTATAAGCCCGCTTGAGGGTGAGTTTTGTAACTTCAAGCGAAAAGTTGATTTATACCCTGAATCAGCAAAGCCCAAAGTTCGATCGTAGCTTAGTCGGCTGCCAGTGCTGTGTGCGATCGAGAGTATTGCTAAAAATCTCACTAAATCTAACTATCTGCACGCTTATAATTCATCACCAAATCCAACCGCGATAAAGAACTTGTCGCTGATTCCCGCACATAAGAATCCACCGATTCATCATTCGCAAAAGTGGTGAGAACTTCTACACAACGCCGATCGCCCACAGAAGCAAGAGCATTCACGATCGCCACTTGTACCGCCACATTATCCGTTGTATTCAGCGACTCCACCAAAATCTCAAAAGCAGAGGAACCCATCTGCCCCAAAGCCATCACTGAAGCAATATTAACCACAGGATTCGGATCGTCGATCGCCTTTTTCAATCCCTGCAACCCCGCTTCAGGAAACGGCAAATCTGGATAATTAACCGCAATTTGTGCCAATACCTTCGCCGCACTCCCTCGCACAGTCACATTATCACTGTGTAACAATGCCTCAACCACCGATGGCACAGCATCTTCACCAATCACGCCCAAGGCTTTTACCGCCGCCCGACGATAGGTGACATCTTCTTCATCTAAAATGCCCACCAGTCGAGAAATTGTATTTTCATCGCGGGAATCAGCAATTTCAAACATTGCCCGCTCGCGCAGATGAGGATTTGGGTGTTTTAGTTGTTCAAACAAAGCATCTGTTGTCATGGTTTTTGTGGTTTTATAGCAGTTGACAGTTGACTGTTGACTGTTGACTGTTGACTGTTGACTGTTGATAGTTGTATGGCGGTTCGATCGCGTGGTGAGGTATGCCCGATGCCCCATGCCCGATGCCCTATGCCCTATGCCCTATTAAGATAGTTCGGATGTTACACAAGTACGAGCATCTACCTTAGCTCGAACCAACCAATCTTGGTCTGCCGCAGCGATTTCATAACCCGTGACATCACCAAGTTTTTCTAGTGCCATTAATGCAGCATACTTCAAATCCCAGATTTTAGTTTCCAGACAGGCTTTCAATTCTGGAATAGCACGTTGTTCTCCCAGTTCCCCCAGGGCGATCGCCGCCGCTGCACGGGATTTCTGAAACTGGGGCTGGGAGTTATGCAAAGCTTCCAATAACAAATCGTAGGCGGGAAAATGTTTTAACCAACCAAACAATTTTACCACATGAAAATGCGCTCCATAGTCATTATTTGCTTCTTCCGCAAAGGCCGCAAACAGAGCTGCTGGGGCCTCCTCTGAGTAATTTTCCAGTATCGTTTTAGCGGCTAAATAGCAACGTCCAAAATCCGTTTCATATAACTGGCGAATCAGAAACGGTAAATCTGGTAATTTTTCATAACTGTGCACTAAATCTAAATCCCCTGGATAGTCTCTTAAGGTTTGTTCTAAATGCGGTTGAATGGTCGCAAAGGTAAGGGCTTTGTCAGCAATTCCTGCTTCTGCTAACATCCTAATTCCTCTGAGCCGAAAAACTAAAGATACCGGACATCTGGCAATATTGGCAATTGCATCGTAGTAACGCGCATCTATCAAATCCTGAATAGATAATCGGCGCCCAAGGACATTTTTGTGTTGCAACATTGCCACAACTTTTCCCATTTGAGAAAAGTCTCTGGTTAAGCGACAAATTGCGGCGATCGCAGCACTAGCAGTCGGCGGGTCAATATCATCGACAAATCTGCGAATTCTGGCTACCGCTGGCTGATAATCTAACTTAGTCAGGGTGTGGATAATTACCCGGTAGGTTTGTCCCGGTTTATCCAGCAATTGAGCAACTTCTTCTAAAATATCCGGATCTTGAGTGCCAATTTCGCCGATCGCCCAAACAGCATTTTCCACCGTGTAGCAATCATCATCCGCCAGACAGCTGCGAATCACCGGCAATGCTTGCACAGCTTGCAGCCTTCCCAAGGTTTCCACCGATTTGCGGCGCACAATCCGGTTTTCCAGCACCGGATCGGTTTGTTGTACAGCTCGCATCAGTGCTGCGATCGATCGATCTGTTGAGAAATTGATCAAGTGGGAAGCAGCTATGTAGCGGGAATCCTCTTCCCCGATTTGGGCTTGCGGCGTATCTAAAAGAGCGATCGCCTGGTCTTCCGTTAAATTAAAAAAACTAAAAAAGCGTTTATCCATAAAATTAGCATTCTGCAATAACTATAATATGATATGCCTCTTAAAACACAATAACAAGCCTAGAAATTCTTTACCCTTACCTCACCAAAATCGGTAAAGCAACGAGCCAAGAGTTCCTAGACTTGTTGGGTAGAAACTACCCAGTCACGACATTACCAACCAGTCCGTTAATTAGGAGAAAGAGTTGATCGCGTAGTCAAGAAGAGCATTGTACTCAGTCAAAGCTTGAGGAGACAAATCGCGAGGAGCGCAACCGCGGTTGCGAGCAAAGCTCAATGCTTCAACGTAAGGAGCAGTAGGCAAGCCCAAAGCGCGATAAACTTCGCGTTGACCAGCAATACCCCATTCGTCCAGAGGGCCTGTGCCGCCAACAACTAAGCAGTATTGGATCAAGCGCAGGTAGTGCTTGATGTCACGATGGCATTTTGATTTGAAAGTATCGGTGGAGTTAGCTTGACCGGATTCGTTCAAGTAAGGATACTTTTTGATGCAAGCATCATAAGCTTCTTTAGCAACTGCATCGAGGTTGTTGCCTAGTTTTTCAGCAGCTTCTAAACGAGCAGCAGCGCGTTGGATAGAACCTTGAACTGATTCTAGATCTGAGGTGCTAGGGAAGCGGCCTGCTGCATCAGCAGAGGCGATAGCCGTGGTGAGAACTGATTTCATTTCCTAAATCTCCTAAAGTGCTTTTGACAGTGAGCGTAGTTTCTATTTTGCTGAGCGAATTGCGATTAGCAACAGACTAGCTCAGTGCAGAAATGATGCGGTCGAAGTAGCTGGAAGATTCGGCAACGAGGCTAGCACAACGATCTTCTACTACAGGACTGCCCATTTTGCGCAACTTAGCACCAGCAAATTTTTCGCTGGGGTTGTCTTGGATGTGAGCAGCGGCTTGAGCTTTCATGATTTGAACGGCACGCACGGTGGAGGTAGTGGGCACGCCCAAAGCTGCGTAGGTTTCTTTCAAACCATTCAAGCAACGGTCATCCAGAACAGAAGCATCACCAGCCAACAAAGCATAGGTGACATAGCGCAAAATGATTTCTGCATCGCGCAAGCAAGCAGCCATGCGGCGGTTGGGATAGCAGTTACCACCAGCTTGAATCAAGCCTTGGTTTTCGCAGATCATACCGGCAACAGCATCAGAAACCATGCAGCTAGCGTTGCTGGCGATCGCGTTTACAGCATCCAAGCGTCGGTTGCCGCTGGCAACGAAAGCTCTGAGGGCAGCAATATCACCGACAGTCGAGGTGCTGGCATCGGCTGAAACTACAGCTCTTGAAAAAGCGTCAAGCATTGAGTTCTCCTTAACTTAGAAAAATTATTTCTGAATCTGAGTTGGTCAACTTGGTGACTAACTTGATGGTTTTGAATATATCTCTGGGGTGTTCCCTTTGTCTCATTCCTGAGAAACAAAGTAACAATTTGTTACTTTTGTTGCTAAAAGCACTTTTTTTCGTGGACAGGAGCGCAAAAAGTGTAGTTCTCAAGACAACAATATTTTGGCTCTTGCCCCTGTACAATGTTTTCCATGAACAATATTAAGCAGTTTGTTGAAAATTCTCTAGGACGGTGGCGATCGCAGCGCAGCGCCCATCATTTGACATTCAGACACTTTGAATCTGTGCAGTCAGTCATTGATATCGTTGCTATCTCACCGGACGATCCTGCCGTAATCGAACTCTGCCAATTGTATAAGGTTGACCCATCCCAAGCCGTAATCCCTTTTCAAATGAGTTGGGAGGGTGAGTCAGATTGGGATGAAAATTCTGAGGTTAAGGGGAGTTGCATTCTTGTACCAATCCCCGATCCCAATCTGCCTAATCGTGGTAAGTTATTACGCGATCGAGGTTATGCTGAAACAATGGCCGCAGCAAGTGACTATCACATCACAGAGGACGGAACTTTTGTGCTGTTGACTAGCTACGATCGCGCCGCAGCAGAAGAAAAAATCTGGTTTGCTAATCCTAATTTACGGTTTCGTGTTTCCCTAATTAAAACCAGTGGAGGAAGTGGAGTAGTAACCGCCTCATTTTCCTCAGAGATTCGTTCGCTTTCAGGGAATTAGTGACTTGCTAATTGTTAATTACCCTCAAACTTTCTTCTACCTTCTTCCTAGCTTATGAATTCAGTTAAAAGCAATGATTTAATCACTTTAGCTCAGTGGATGGCTGGGGATTTCAGTAACTCTCAACAATCCTTTAATAACCCACAAAAATTTGCCCATATTCGGATATTTTTTCGTCCCTTACCCTTTGAATTTTTCAATGCCATTGGCTTTTACTCAGAACAGGTTTACGACCACGATCTGTGGACTCCTTATCGTCAGGGAGTTCATCGCTTAATTGACCAAGGAGATCAAATTTATATTGAAAATTATAGCCTCGAAGACCCAATACAGTACGCCGGAGCCGCACGAGAATTAAGCATTCTCAAAACTATTAAACCAGATAGTCTGCAACGACGCTATCACTGTTCCATGATTTTCAAACGAGACGGTGAAATGTTTCGAGGCGGAGTGGAACCGGGAAACCTTTGTCTCATTGAAAAAAGAGGTTGTTCAACCTACCTAGTTAGTGATGTCGAGATTACAGAAACAACTTGGAGTAGCCTCGATCGAGGACTGGATGTGAATACTCATCAACAGGTTTGGGGTTCGGCTTTTGGCTCTCTACATTTTCAAAAGCGTCAAAGTTTTGCCACTGAGTTACCTCACATCTTATAACTTATCGGCTTAATAATTTCAACTCACATTCGCCATATATTACAACCCTTCATTTCGTACTACAGCAAAATTTTTGTAACAAGAGACTCCCAGCCAAGATCTCAACCTCATTCTGTACTACAAATAAGCTGCCAAATCAGACATACTGTTAACTTATGTTAAGTTTTCTAATAGAACGTCTAAGTATGGTAGTTTTTCCTGTAATACAATTGTGGAGATTTTCTCAATGGTTTTTGGACCTGCATCTCGACTTGGAGTCAGTTTATTTGAAGAAACACCCCGTTTAGAACTGACCCCAGGACGTTCAGAAGAAGAAGTAGAAACCATTATTCGTGCCGTTTATCGGCAAGTTTTGGGTAATGCTTACGTCATGGAAAGTGAACGAGCGACGATTCCTGAATCCCAATTCAAAAGTGGTGAATTGAGCGTGCGCGCATTTGTCCGCGCTCTGGCAAAATCAGACGCTTACCGCTCTCGCTTTTTCGATACTTCTCCTCGCTATCGGTTTATTGAACTCAATTTCAAACATCTTCTAGGTCGGGCTCCAGATGGCTTAGAAGAAATGAGAGCACACAGCACCATTTTAGATACTGAAGGCTACGAGGCAGAAATTGATTCTTACCTCGACAGCGATGAATACCAAAATGCCTACGGGGAAAATATCGTTCCCTATTACCGAGGCTACAAAACCCAGCCAGGACAAAATATGGTTGGGTTTACTCATATGTTTGCTCTGTTGCGGGGAGCTTCCAGTAGCGACCTCAAGGGCAGTCTTTCAGGAAAAACCCCTGTTCTGAATAAATTCGTGATTCAGCAAACCCCCCTACCAATAGTTCCCCCTTCAGGTGGTGCAGTTGGAGATGGTTGGGCATTCCAAGAGTCTGCTATTAATTCACGTACTCGTGCTGGATTAGGCGGCTCAACAGAAGGCAAAGTTTATCGCATTACCGTGACTGGATATCGTTCTTCAGCAGCGACTGGGATCAACCGAGTCTCTAAATTTCGCTCTAGCAATCAAGCCTATCTCGTACCATTTGAAAGGCTCTCGCAAGAATATCAACGCATCCACAAACAAGGCGGCATAATTTCCAGCATTACTGCTGTCAACTAACAACCGCTCAAACTTCTGCCTTAACGACTTGGGGAATTATCTCCCCGATCGTGTTTTTTACAATCCCTGATTTTCTGTTTTGAAGCATAATTTTTTCTGAGGAGAAACTCAATGAGTGTCGTTTTAGATGCGCCAGTAGAACTTTGGCCTACCAGCAGCTCCGAGGATAAACAGGCAGTAATTCGCGCTGTTTACAAGCAAGTGTTGGGCAATCCCCATGTCATGGAAAGTGAACGCCTGACGAGTGCAGAATCCAAGTTGTGCGATGGCAGCATAACAGTACGAGAATTTGTCCGCGCTGTGGCTAAATCTGACTTTTATCGCAGTCGGTATTTTGAATCCTGCGCTCCTTACCGCTTTGTCGAGCTAAACTTCAAACATTTGTTGGGTCGCGCTCCTTTAGCTCAAGAGGAACTTTCTGAGCATATTTGTCGGTGTATCCAAGAAGGCTACGAGGCAGAAATTGATTCTTACCTCGATAGTCCAGAATATCAACAAAAATTTGGCGAGAATACAGTCCCTTATTATAAAGGGGCAAAAAGTCAAGTCGGACAAAAGCAAGTCGGCTACAATCGCACCCTTTCCCTGTATCAAGGTTATGCAGGAGTTGATAGTGCTTTTACCGCTTCTCGCTTAGTAGATTCTGTGGCTGGAAATAGCGGTAACAAGATTACTTTACCAACAACAGGCGGTCGGCTCAGCGCTTACAAAGATGCCACCGAAAAGACCTTCAAGATTTTAGTCAAGGGGTCTAAATTTGATAGTCCTCGCCGAGTAAGTAACACTGAATATCTGGTATCCGGTGCGAATATGACTCCGCAAATTCAGCGCATTCATCGTGCAGGCGGCAAAATTGTCAGCATCACAGAAGTTGTTTGAGGCCTAGACTGATGCGCGGGTAGAGAAGTAAAGATTTGCTTCTCTACCCTCTCAGAAACATCGCGATTTTTATCTTATCCCCTCGAAATTATGAAATCGATAACGATAAAAACAGATAGTGTTCCTCTGTCTAGATAACAGATGCGATCGCGTCTGTCAAGCTAATTCAACCAACAGTAACATCTTTTGACAGTCTCAATCCAACTTTAATTAACGTTAATTATCGTTAGGAAAAAACAATGTCCAGTCTAACAGCAGCTTTCGTCAGTGACGCCGTAGAACTGCGAGCCAATGCAACGAAATACGAGTTACAAGCCGTCATTCGTGCTGCTTACCGACAGGTGTTAGGAAATGCTCACGTGATGGAAAGTCAGCGTCTCACCAGTGCCGAATCTTTGCTTCGCAATGGTGACATTACCGTCAGTGATTTTGTCAGAAAAGTGGCAAAATCTGACCTGTATCAGTCTCTATTTTTTAACACCAATTTTGCCTATCGGTTCATCGAGTTAAACTGCAAGCATTTGCTAGGTCGCCCTCCTTTAGAACAGACGGAGATTTCGGAACACGTCCAAATTTGTAAAGGTCAAGGCTATGAAGCCGAAATCGATTCTTATATCGATAGTGACGATTACACCCAGAACTTTGGTGAGAATATTGTGCCTTATCCTCGGAGCATTCGCAGCCAAACTGGTATCAAGAATGTCGGGTTTAATCGGATGCTTTCTTTGCTGGGAGGCTCAGCTACTAGCGATAGCAGTAATCAAGCTCAATTAATTGCTACGGTTGCGAGCAATCTGCCTCAGAAAATCAAACTTTCTAGCGTTGGTAGCAGTGGAGCCTCTAGCACAACTGGTAAACGTTTTCGGATTACTGCTGCTAAGTCTGGTGGCGATAAGGTCAGAGTGAGCAATATCAGCTATGAAGTCAGCTATGCTCAAATGTCTAAGCAAATTAAAAATATTCAGAGAATGGGAGGCAAAATTCTCAATATTACTGAAGTTGGCTCTAAATTTACCTAAACTTCACCTTTGTCTTCCTTTAAGTTGGGTATCTCCTACTTTCTCTAGAGCGAGTTTATTATTCGCTCTTTTTCTCTGTCCACGTTGAAAAAAAATCACTCGGTTTTCAAGCTGAGTATCTTAAAGATGCTACCCCCAATAGCTTGTAAAAAAATGCAGGCTTGGATCAGAAGTCGTCACCTAATTTTTTCCGGTCAATTGCTAATTTTTGAAACTTTAGACTATCCAGCAGTTGAGCGATTTGAGGAATGTGTTAACAGTCTAGGAGGGTGCTTAATTTCTGTTGAACCAGGCAAACGACTTTGGATGGGAAATCATCGACAAGTGATTCTCTATCAGGCTAAAGCCAGCTTGCATACACCTCATCATGAACTGCGACAATATTGGTTCAAGTACGGCTGTTTTCAGACTCGATTCGATCAAAGAGCTTAGCACTAACAACCGCCAAGGTTATTAAGTGTTAAAATATCTTTGGTTATTTGCACAATTAGGAACTTTTTGGTTAAAATAAACAAAAATTATAATTTGTTGTGGTTATGGATATTCACGAAATCGAAACATCTTTGAACAATCCTGATTTTCAGTATCGACTCAAGGCCGTCGCGGCTCTCAAGGATTATCAACCAGAGATTGCCGTTCCCTTGCTCAAGGGCAAACTCGATGACCCGGAATTCTTAGTACGTTCCTTTGTTAGCCGGGCACTTGGGACACAACAAACCGCCGATTCCTTCGCCGCATTGCTCCAAATCATGAAATTTGATAATACGCCTAATGTGCGAGCTGAGGCTGCTAATTCTCTTTCGCTTTTTGGTCGATGTGCTGCATCTCATTTAGTCTTGACTTTTTTTCAGGATGACCACTGGTTAGTTCGTCGTAGTATTCTGGCTGTTTTGGTTGATATGGAGTGCGAAAGCGAACTCTTTGAGGTCTGTCTGGAAGCCTTAGCTGGCGAAGATACGACCACCCAGGAAGCCGCTGTGGATGCACTTGGTACATTAGCCGGAACTAATCAGGAACAGGCTGCACTTTCTCAGTTACTAATGCTGGCTAATTCTGAGTCGGAACGTATGCGTCAGCACGTCGCATCTGCTTTGCAACATTTTGACGCTCCGCAGGCTAAGGAAATTTTAAGTCAACTTCGGCAAGACTCAAATCATCGAGTCGTTGCTACTGCTTTAGAAAAGCTGCTTTAGACAATAAATAGTAAGAAATCTGATACTTTGAGAGTTGATTAAGCTTGACTAAATTTTTTTAACTCAGTGATTAAATGGTCAAAATAGAGACTCAATAAATCCCGCTCTTCCAAATTAAATTGCTGCAAGCTAACTGTTTTCAACTCTTCTAGTCCACAGAGCATCGCCGAAAGAGGAACCCGCAATTCTTGATAGAGTAGCTCCATGTTTTTGAGTCCTTCTTGGCTCGTAAATTGAGGACTGTTACCTGCAATTCCATAGGTGATACAGCGTAGGAAATGCCAAAAATCTCGCCAACAGGCTTCAGCACGCTCGGGAGGATAAAGGTCATTACCAAGCTCAGTGATATGGGGAAAGTCGGCTAATACCTTTTTCCTCGCATCAGCAACAAGATTAGGAGCTTGCTCTCGCAATAATCTGGCTTTGTCTAGCATTGAAGAGAGATTAGGCTCGATTTTTTTAAGGCGTTCTAAATCCTCATCTGTGAGATATCGACTTTGATTGTCAGCCTCTTGAAAAATGGCAATTACTTCATCTGAATATAAGTTTTTCCAAGTGGCAAAACTGACAATTCTGGCTTGGGGAATTAATTGCTTTGCTCTTTCACTTAATTGCATAGTCATTAAATTACACGTAGTTTACTAGGATAGACTAAAATTATGAGGGAGTTTGTTAAGATTTATTACAATTACAGCCGTTTAATGATGGTTGGTACAGGGTTTTGCTTGGAAATCCTGAGGGCACAACAGAGTTTCGTAACGAAATATTACTTTGTTTGTCAAAAACAGGGACAAGATTTAAGGCAATCCCTTATGATTGTGCTTTGAGGGAAAGATTGAAGGAGCTAAATTTTAATCTATGTTTAAGCCGTTTCAGGAATTCTTAGAAAAAGAACTGTTTGGACGTTTTGCTCTAGAGAGTCGTCCCATTCCCTCTGGGTTGGAATCGGTGGTGAGTGAAAGAGGCAAAAATCCCGCCACGATTCAAAGTTGGTGCTATCAATGTCCCGAATTGCGAAAGATTCGTTACACCTACATTGATGCGGGAGAAACGGCACAAATTTTCAATAGTGTCATTTATCCGAATTATAATTACGATCTGCCCTTACTAGGAATTGATTTTTTAGCCTTTGGACAGAAGAAAATCTTGGTGGTCTTGGATTTTCAACCTTTATTCCGCGATGAAGCCTATCTAGACAAATATATCGGGCCAATGAGCGCACTTAAGGAGAAATACAAAGATTTAACGCAAGACTTAGAAATGAAGTTTTACGATGCGAACCAGTATTTTTCCAAGAACTTGCTATTTGCTAAAACTGATGCAGAAACGGTTGTAACTCGTTTGTTTCCAGCCTATCAAGAATATGTCGAGTTGTATTGGCAAATGCTAGAGCAAGCCTCTCCGCTTAACACTCCCGAAGAGATTCAGCGGATTGTGAAGGCGCAGAAAGATTACGATCAGTATAGTGCGGAACGCGATCCAGCATCAGGGCTATTCGGCAGCTATTTTGGGCATGAATGGTCAGAGCGATTTCTGTACGAGTTTTTGTTTGAAGATGCTGTGCCCTTAGCAGTTCCAGCGGGGGTAAGATAAGTTAAAAATGACTCTTTATCAGCCTTTCTTAGATTACGCTATCCCCCTTCTCAAAGAACGACTTGACTGGGCGCCCTATCCCATTCCCGCAGGTTTTGAACGGAAAGAATCTCTAACTGGGAAGGGGAAAAAAGAGCAGTTGGTTGTGACGACAAGTCATGCTTTTAAGTCCTCAAAATTACGGCAAATTCGGGCGGCTCATGTTCAGGGTGGTGATGCTCTCCAGGTACTTAATTTTGTGATTTTCCCGCAGTTAAATTATGACGTGCCCTTTTTTGGGGCAGACTTAGTAACCTTGCCGGGGGGACATTTAATTGCTTTAGATATGCAGCCTCTTTTTCACGATGGGGCTTACCAGAAGCAATACTCAGAGCCGATTTTACCGATTTTCAACACTTATCAAAAGGAGTTGCCTTGGGGAGGAGATTTTCCTGACGAGGCAAAACCTTTCTTTTCTCCTGCTTTTCTTTGGACTCGCCCCAAGGAAACAGAGGCTGTGCAAACTACGGTCTTTGAAGCTTTTAAGGATTATCTTCAAGCTTATCTCGATTTGGTTGAGCAAGCACAACCTGTCACAGATAGTCAGCGACTTGGAGAGATTCTTGAGGCACAGCGACGTTATATTAATTATCGTGCTGCAAAAGATCCGGCGAGGGGGATGTTTACGCGGTTCTATGGTGAGGAGTGGACTGAGGAATATATTCACGGTTTTCTGTTCGATTTAGAACGCTACCTTCTTGAAGTTCCACAATCAGTGTAAATTTATCTTACCTGAGAGCCAAGACTCTGAGCGGTATTGTTACGAGTAAAAGCATTCCAAGTTCCTAATTCTTTGGGATCGCGACTGCAAAGCATGGCTTTCATCTCTTTGGTGAGTCCTTGTGTTAGGGTAAAATCAGCGCCAGCGATACTCTTTAATTGCTCTAAGTTTGCCCCGGTTAAGTCAGCCGCTCGTAAATCCGCTCCTTGTAATTCGACTCCTATTAAGATAGCATTCCGTAAATAAGCACCAGTCAGAAAGGCATTCTGAAGACTCGCCCCACTTAAGGCTGCTCCCTCTAAATTTGCCCCAGTTAAATCGGCTCCACTTAGATAGGCACCTCGCAGATTACAGCCGTGTAAATCTGCGCCTCTGAGGTAAGCTGTATTTAGAAAAGCTCCACTGAGATTGGCTTGGGGACCAATGGCTCCGGAATTTTTGTAATTGAATCCTTCTGGCCACAGGGTATGAGCATCATATTGAGCAAATTTTAATTTTGCCTCTTGTAGGTTGGCATCGATTAAATTACAGCCCTGTAAATCTGCACGAAAAAGATAGCTTTCTTGTAAATTCGCTCCACTCAAATTGGCATCTCTGAGATTGGCCCTTCGTAAATCAACTCCTTTGAGATTTGCCCCTTGCAAATTGGTTTGACTGAGGTTTGCCCCTATCAAGTTTGCTCCACTGAAATCAATACCAGATAAATCCATCTGGCTGAGGTTGATTCCCGGGAGGTTGGTTTGAGCTAGACTTTTGCCTTGCTCAATGGCTGGTAAGATTTCTGTTGCAGAAAGGGGTTGGGAGAGGAAAGATGAGTGTTGACGAGGTGACATTATATTTTTCTGAAATTTTATTGAGCGAGTTGCTCAAATTTGTCCTGTGTCATTTATCCTAGAATTTGACGGATTCGAGACTGACGTTTGTTTATTTTTCTTAACCAAAATCAGATCGGATTCGCGGTTCGGCTAAGCTCAGGTCAAAGCCTAAATCTCGGTTTTTCAAGGAGATTTGTCTCAATGCCTCTGATTCCTATCGCTAATTTGACACAGAAATGCTGCTAACACCACCTATGACTATGATGGATTTCTTTCGCAAGAGTGAGGGCGTTTGGTTTACTCAGCGAACAGTCCATAATTTTGATACTGCTGCGGCTGATGAGTCGGGAGAATCCAATGTTATCGTTGATGTCTTGTCAACAGATGATCGCAGAATTTTAGAAGTTTGTCAACAGCAGAATGTGGATCCCGCTTTAGTTAGTGGGGGATGCAGTTTTATGTGGCAGGATAATTTAGATGATACTGTCCCGAACGAAAACTATGCTGCTATTCTTGTAGATGTGCCTAATCCTAGTAATCCGAGAACGGGCAAGTTTCTGCGAAATCGAGGGTATGTTGAAGGTATTCCGGTCATTGGTGTTTACCATTTTGCGGATGATGGGGTGTTGACTATTGATACGGAATATGAGACTAATCAAGGACAGGAACGCTGTTGGTTTATTAACGATCATTTTCGGGTACGGGTGATGACGGTGCAGATGATAAATGGGATTAAACAAATGGCGTACTGTTCTGAGCGTCGTTGTGTTTCTCACTCTGCTTTAGAAGAGATGTTAGAACACAATCGCTTGAGGTTTTCTGGGGTGGGTGTGCTGTCACCTTAAAGCACTAATATCCCGGCGATTGCAATCGGGCGCGGCTAGACACACACAAAGTCGAAATATCCCGGTGATTGAAGTTGCGGTTACATAAACAAAAAATATCCGGGCGATTGCAATCGCGGCTACACACACAAATTTTGCCTAGGCGGACTAATTATTAAAGTATCAAAACTATGTCTGAAAACGAAGAATTTAATCCATCGGATTCTGAGGGTGATGAAACTGTTGCTAATTCCAGGGAGACTAATGCTGAAGAAGTGGCAGAAGTAATTGCTGAATTTGAGAAATATCGCGAACGTTTGGTTAATGAAACGATGATTGCGGCACAAAAGGCAAAATTACCTCAGAAGGCGGCGATGGCTAAAATTGAGCCGGAACTTGCTAAGATTGATGCTGGACTGGACGCTCTTCGCGCTCAATTGGCGGCTCTAACTACTAATAATTAGGTGATGATGATGGTGAATTCTAATGCTCGAGCGGAGGCCGATCCAATTTTATTGGCTCAGGCTGAAACAGATGCTTTACTGGGAAGGGTTAGGGAACAAATAGATTTAGATACTTTCAATGCTAATGATGCGGAAACTTTGCGCCTTCTGGTTGAATCTTTGGGCGATACGCGGGGGATGACTCGACTGCGCTGTGCGGAAACTTTGGCTGAAATTGGGGAAGTGGCGACTCCTTTTTTATTAGATGCTTTGGCAAATCATGTTAATCCGGTTGTGCGGCGTGCTGCTGCTAAAACTCTGACTTTGATTGCGGATCCGACTGCGGTTCCTCATTTAATTCATGCTTTGTTGAATGATGAGGATACGGTGGTTAAGGGTTCATCAATTGGGGCGCTGGCGAGGATTGGGGAGCCGTCTGTGCAGGCTTTGTTGGATATTTTAGGGTCAACTGATTTGCCTGAGAGTACGATCGGTCATGCGGCTTGGGCGTTGGCTTTTATTGGGGCGGGGGCGAAGGAGTATTTGTATCGGGCGATCGCGTCTGATTCACCTGTGGTGCGCGGTGCGGTGGTGGGTGCGATCGCGAAGGTTGCACAGGAAGAACCGCAGGATGAATTATTCGAGATTTTGGTTAAGTCTCTGACGGATGTTGATGTGGATGTGCGCTGTGAGGCGGCGGCGGCTTTAGGAAATCTGGCTTATAAACCGGCTATTCCTAATCTGATTGAGTTGCTGGAGCATGGTGATGGGGAAACTCGTAGGGCGGCGGCTTTGTCTTTGATGAAAGTGGGCGATCGGGCTGCGATC
Source organism: Microcoleus sp. AR_TQ3_B6 (assembly GCF_036702785.1). Classification (NCBI taxonomy): domain Bacteria; kingdom Bacillati; phylum Cyanobacteriota; class Cyanophyceae; order Oscillatoriales; family Microcoleaceae; genus Microcoleus; species Microcoleus sp. AR_TQ3_B6. The sequence goes on from NZ_JAUBVJ010000007.1 coordinate 128,085, forward strand.
GAACCGCTACAAGCTGCTTTGGCAAAGGAGTCTGAAGCGGCGATTCAAGGTGTGATTAAGTTGGCAATTTCTCAAATTAAGTAACTAAAAGTATGACTGAATCGGGAACGGGGCGGATGTTACTTTCTCATAATTTTGATATGCCCGAGGGTGTTTTTCCCTGTTTAAGTAGGGAAGAATTTACTCGGGTATTTGCTGAGGGTTTAAGTCAATATTCTGAGATTAAGTGTCGTCAATTAAATCATCCGCATTGGATGGTAGAAGTTTTATTTTCTACTGATGCTTTTTCTCCGCCTCAAGTGGGAGAATTTTGTGTTCAAAGTTTGGTGGATAAGCGGATGAGTCAGGGGAAAACTGATGATTCTTTTCCTGATATTTTGATTTTAGCGGGATTGAAGAAGACTCCTCCTTTGAGTAGCGATGCTGATGCGTTGCAACCGGGAGAATGGGGGGTGGATGTGGTGGAAACTCAGTCTGCTGAGAGTTTTTTGATGGCGATGGGGTGGGAGGAGAAAACGGCGGGGAAAAGTATTGAGGATGTTTTTAAGGTTGAAAGGAGAAAGGGGTAACGGGTTACAGGTTGTTGGAAAAGTAAGAGCTAAGTCCCAAAATACTGATTTTGATGTTGGCCAGGATATTATCTATCTCCCTCCGATCAAAAAATTGAATTGAAGGTAATGTGGGGAACTGATTTTCAGCATATTTTCTGGACAGTCATGGTTATCAGTTATTGCCTCCCGTGTTGGTTTCTTATGAATATTGATATTTCTGATAGTGACAAATCGATAGACATAAGCATCAAGGAAGTGCTTTGCAGACCAAAATTCTTTGCCAATTTTCTGACAATACGCGACAAAACACTGTGCACCTTTAAGTTGCTGAATAATTTCCCATTCTAGGCTTGTTTTACTTTTTGCCTTCATCTCAATACAGAGGATAACTTTTTTCTTACCAGTATCAGCAATGATCGCAAAATCTGCACGTTTGCATTCACCTTTTGAGCCACAAAATATCGCTTTAGGTGATGTAAAATCATCGACTTTAATGATAATAACTTGATCGTCCTGGGGCATTCCACGAATTGTCACAAAGCAGTTGGGGAGAGCGGGTTCTCTGAGTGTCACTTGCTTTTTACCATAGCTATCCTCTACCAATGGCACTGTAGCACTTTGTTTAATCATCTCTTTGAGGATAGCAATATCAGACATTAATCCTTACCCCAGACAATCGCTTCCTGAATCCGGTTCATAGTCTCAATAGTTGTATCAAAACTGCGAGCTTCAATACCCATTTCTGGATCAATATCTGCTGGTGTCAGGGTTTGACATTGAGTTTTTCTTTTCTTCCCTTCTAAAAGAATTGATGCTTCTTCTGCAATATAAACTTTAATTTTTTCAGCCGAGATCAGTTCCACTTCGCGATAACCTTCTTCTTCAGCAATTCGCTTCAGATGAGGTTGATCGTGGTTAAGCATAATCAAAGTATTCAGTTCTTTAATAATGTAATCGCTATGGGTAGTTATAAACACTTTAATACCTAGATTAACCAGTCTGGCAAATAGCCGTGCGACGCGGCGCTGATTTTCAGGATGTAGATTCAATTCTGGTTCATCTACAATCAATAAATCGCCAATCTGAGCCTCATGTTTCAGGTAAAAACCGATATGTAATAGAGAACGAACAGCACTAGAACTTTGATCCATAGAAAGCTTAACCCGTTTACCCTTCGGCACATAATAAAGGTGATCGTTTAGGATTACAGTGTACTCACCACCGAGGATGTCAGCAAAATCTGTCAATACATCGGCATGGTTTTCAGCAATGAAACTGGTTGTTTTAACAATGGTTTCCAGTTTTCTGGTAAAATCTACATTTGTCTCTATCGGCAGAGCATAATTCTGATAAACCTCTAAGAAAAGGTTCATTGGATTGAGATTATTGTTGGCTGGATCCATTTCGTCAAGCAAGCGATTACGGGCAAAATTCAACTCTTTGCGAAAAATAGCTGTACCAGTTCGTTCTGCACTAGCGATAAAAGGACGAGGAATAATTTTAGCAAAAATAATGTCTTTTACTGCATCAGTAATGAGATGCCTAATTATATACTTGGGAATTTTTACCTTGTCTTTTTCAACTATCAGAGCGATAACTAATTCTGTACTTTCTTCAATTTTGATCATCGATAATATTGCGTCATTTGCCGATCCTTTTGTACTCTCAAATCGGTCTGCAAAACTAATATTTTTTATATCTATACTTACCTGAAACTCTGTGTCTTTAAATAGTTCCGCCGATGCTGCAAAAATCTCAGGCAATCGCTGTGTATAATCCTGACAACCTTTAGCAACAATCTGCTTAACCTGCTTGATATATTCTTGTAGATCCAGGCGAATTACTCCGTCATTAAGAAGTTGCTCAATTTTATCATGGTTGATTTCGATAAAAAATCTCTGTTTCCAAGTAAACAAAAAGCCAAATAGTGCATAAGTAGCGTAGGTTTTACCGGTATTATTGCCACCACAAATAATTGTTAGGTCGCCAAGGGTGAATTCGGCTTGCTTTAAAACACCAAGATTTTTGACTTTGACTTCCATAAATATTTTGCTAAAATGACAACTTACGATTTTATTTTACAGTATTAGAAGCATTAATTATACCAAAATTTTACCCATCGTCAACTCCTGCTGCTGAACAGGAATACAAATCTCAAACTCCGTCCCTTTTTCTGGCGTTGAAAAACACCTAAGCGTCCCACCATGTTTTTCAGTAATAATCTGATAACTAATCGCCATTCCCATTCCGGTTTCCTTCCCTACAGGCTTTGTTGTAAAAAATGGATTGAATATCTGTGTTTGAATTGATTCGGGAATTCCATTGCCATTATCGGCGATCGCAATTTTAACCCATTGCGAATCTACCACCGAGGTAGAAATTGTAATAATACAACATGGGTGCTTGTCGATCCAGCAAGCTACCCGTTGAGTATTTATTTCTTCGAGTGCATCAATGGCGTTTGCCAAAATATTCATAAATACTTGGTTAAGTTGTCCGGCATCACACTCAACTAGCGGTAAATCACCATAGTCTCGAATGACTTTAATTTCTGGATGTTCGGGCCGCGCTTGGAGACGATGTTGCAAAATTAACAGCGTGCTATCAATTCCTTCATGGATATCAACTTCTTTAAATTCTGACTCATCCATCCTGGAAAAATTGCGGAGTGACTGCACGATCTGGCGAATGCGATCGGTACCAATTCTCATGTAACTCAGAATTCTAGGTAAATCATCTTGCAAAAAATCCAGCTCAATATTTTCTACTTCTTTCTCAATTTCGCCAATTGGGTTTGGATAATGCTTTTGATATAGGTGTACCAATTTTAATAGACTGTCAGCATACTCTTGTACGTGAATTAGATTGCCATGAATGAAGCCGACCGGACTGTTAATTTCATAGGTCACTCCTGCAACCAATTGCGCCAAGGATGAGATTTTTTCTTTCTGAATCAGTTGGGATTGCGTTCGTTTTAAAGTCTCAATTGCCTGCTCGAGTTGCTGAGATTTGTCTCGTTCTCTGGCTTCGCTATCGCGTAATGTGACTTCTATTTCTTTCCGTTGAGCTATTTCGGCGGTGAGTTGGTCGTGGATTTCCAATTGTCGGAATACTTCCTCAAATGTGCTTGCCAAAAATTGAATTTCGTTAGCTGTAATCGTCTTTGGCATAGGAAAGATGCCAGTTTTTTTACTTTGAGAAACTGCTTCGTTTAAGTCGCGCAAGGGTTGCAATACATTTTTCTGAAGGAGTATCCCCATGATTAACAAAATTGTGATTATGCCAACTAGCAATGACAATGTTGAGGTAATGAAGGTTCTGTCGGCTGCTTGCTTCATTTGGTTGAGATCGAGTAGCGCGATCGCCACTCCCCGCCGTTGAGATGCGCCAAACAAGGTACTGCTAAAAGGCCGAATTTGTGCGATCGCAGGCTGGTTGTCCACGACGATATCTTGCCGGACTTCAATGCCTGCGGTTGCCGCCCGATCGATCGCGATCGCGAGTTGTGGATAGATCGAAGTGTATGGCAGATTAGTCGTATTCTGAGGACTGCGGGCGATCGCCATTCCAGATGGATCGACAATCGCAATTTCTAGGACACCGGGCATCGTGGCAAAATTTTGCACAACCCGTCGCAGAATGCTTTTATTCTCCAACTCTAGTAAGCCTTCTGTAGAAAACTCCAGAGATTGTGTAATTGATTGAGCCCGGTTATGAACTTGCGTTGCTAAGTCAGACTGCATCAGCCGATAGTTAAGTCCCAGAGTTGCCAGTCCAACTGTCGTAATCGACAACCCAACGCTAACCAGCAAGCGCTGCGACAAGCTATGGGGCTGCAGGAATTTCCTCATAATTTTTATTGATCGATCGCTGTAGTTACGAGCTCAGTGTTAATCTCCAGATCCTGACGCGGCATCCGTCCGGGACGGGGGTCAGATTTTAATAGTTTAGCCATTTGAGCGATCGCCTCTGGCAACCTACCAGACAGCAACATCTTCTGCTGCATGGCAATGTCACCCTTTTTCAGACCAGCGTAATCTTTAGCAAAAGCCTCACCCTTCTGTCCCAGGTTTTGAGCAACTTTTTGAAACACTTGATTAGGCTTTGTTTCCACCGCACTCCCAACATCAAACCAAGCCCTAATAAATTGCTTTAATTCAGCTTTTTTCGTGCCAGTAATTGTTTACCGAGAAACCAATATATCAATAACTAAACTCTCAACTTCCTGAGTGGTAAAAATACTATTTCCCTTGATTGATTGGGCAGTTTCTCCTAGAAGCGGTTGCCAGAGTACGGCGGCATTTAAACGTCCCTGCTGCATCAAATCAACCGCTGTTTCGTTAGAAATATCTTCAATTATACTGGTATTTTTAAAGTATTGGGTATTGCGATGCGAGCTAACGACTCAGTTCAGTGGCAGACCGCCCCGCAATACCCCGAACACACAGGCAGAAACAGGGCGGGCTTTCGGCTGCACGCTCATTGTTCGCCGACTGTTGATAACTTCTAGCTCATTTGAGCGAGGTTAATCAATTGTGCCAAAGTGGATAAGTGCTGCGCGGATCGCGATGAACCACACCGCGATCGTGGCAAATAGGTAGAGGTAAAACCGAAGTATGATGAGATTGAAGGTGCAATGGACAGCGCTATGCAATGTGCGAAACACAACGAAGACCCACGCGGCGTTTACATATACTGTATCCACCTGCTTTGTGATGAACAGGTATAGGACAAGCGCATAGAAAAGTACCGGAATCTCGAACAGGTTTTTGAGGTTATCCGATGGATTGGATACGCTTGGGGGCGAAATTTGTGCCAGTGCGCCCGGTACAGCAAGTTCATTCGGGGTGAGCTTTCTACTGGTGATAAAACTGATACGGCGGATGTACATATACACCCAGACGAGGAATGTGAGAAACACTGTTGCAAAGAAGGGGCTGAAGATTGTATCTTGCGTCATTTCTACCTCTCAAATTTGATTGTTCTGATAGTTGGTGGGCGATAAAGTGCGCCCTATGCGATGTACAAGGCTTGAAGAAACATAGAGTAACGTAAATCCAATTAGAGGATGGAGTATCTCTAGGTGAAGAGGACTTTTGAGATGAATGCTGGCAAATTGTAGTCCAAGCAGCATTGGCAAACTTGCGGCGAGATGTCGTATTCTGCGTGAGAATGGGGCGATAAATGACCATCCCAGTAATACTAATGACAGCCCACTGTACCCTCGCACTAGCCAAACATGAATATTCCACCATGCAGGATTATTGAAGTAGGCAACTCCAACCGTTAATAACTGGGCAATCAAGCAGACATTAAAGATGATTGAGGTCACATAAAAGCCGATCTGTATCCAAGGTGTGGGAGTGCGATCGCCCTCGGTTTCCAAACTTGTTGTCATGTCAAGTTGCTTTTGAGATTACAAGGGTAATATAATTCGAGTATTGCAATGCTTCTAGACCTCGATCGGGTACTCTTTTTGACAATCAAGCAATTGGGTTACAAGCCCCCAGATTCATCGGTGGGGTCAATTCTAAAATCTAAAATCTAAAATCTAAAATCTAAAATCCGTTGACACCATGACCATGAAAAGTCCCTTGCAGCTTTTATTTGAAGCGATCGACCAGGTAAAGGACGAACAAGATTTGCGATCGCAAGTCGTCCCCAAAATCGGCGACTATTTTGCAGCGAAGCGATGGGGAATCTTTTTCTTCGATCGACTGCCCTTGGTAGATAGCAAGCTTCAGAAAACACTGCAAATGGGACTATCAATCGAACATAATCCTGTTGCGCGTTATCTAGTGGAACGTCACGCTGCTGTCCATGAAGCATTGGTGGCATCTCCCAAGGTTTGGACAATAATTTGTCCCCGACCCGATCATTGGCACGTGATGGCGGGACCGATTGTCAGTCGCGGTCAATTAGTGGGTGTAGTGGGCTGTACGCGCGATCGGTCTATGCCGGCCTTCGATACAGAAAATCTAGCGGATTTGAGTGCGATCTGTTTGCATTTGTCTGTTTGGGCTGCAACAGTACGCGCGGCGAAGCTATCCCCTAGGGAATCGCAACACCAACCTTTGAAGACCTCACGCCTCACGCCTCGTGAATTGCAAATTGCCGAATTGGTTGCTTTGGGGCGAACCAACGCAGGAATCGGGAGGGAACTTTGGATTACTGAGAATTCAGTCAAGCAAGCTTTGAAGCGAATGTTCCGCAAGCTTGAGGTTTCGTCTCGTGCAGAAATGGTTGCACAGCTTTCGGCAACCAAATATAATTTGTCAAGTGTAAAAATGAAACATTAAACTCCCCGGAAACCGACCCGATGTCAAGATCGATTTGATGATGGCGGATCATTTTGTGGACATTGTAGAGAATGGTTTAGACCTGTTGGTCCGCATTGGTAATCGTCTGGATAGTTCCATGATTAGCGATCGCATCGGCACGACTCGCCGCGTCACAGTGGCAACAACAGGCTATTTTGAGCAAGCGGGAGAATCCAAAAAGCCGGATGATTTAGTGGATCGTGATTGCATTGCCTATACCCATTTAGCAACCGGCAATGAGTGGCATTTTCAAGGAACAGATGGCACTATCAAGGTGCGGGTTGGGGGCTGTTTTCAAACTAATAGTTCTGTTAATGGCGATCGGTTCTGGGAGGACATCTTCGATCGCATTCTCAAAGGCTTATTTGGAAGTTCTTTTTGATGTCATTCTATCGATCTTTTTACGAATATAATAAACAACAACCTGACAAAATGGCTCTAGTTCTCCTCCATTATCGCCATTCCACTTGCGTAGTTCTTTTCGTATATCTGCATCAGAGGGTTGTTTTTGAATCAATCCTTTGCGAAAGGCTTTTAATACTGCTTGACGATTACCAACCAACGCCTTTTCATTCAAATTCAAGACTTCATTGATTTCTTTATCGAATTGGCGATCATTTGATACAACTTTACCGTCTCCCAAGAAACGTATTTTACCTTCGACGTTATGAGATGGATCGGCAGGGTTAAAAGTTAGATCGAGATTTCCTTTTTTTGTGTCACAGTGCTGTTTATCTTTGTTTGGCCCTTTTCCTCCTCGACAAGCCCCAAGGAGATTATTGTATTCTAGCTGTCTCTGAGGGTATCGATCTTGGCTTTGCCAGTGTTCGATTTTCATGTTTTCTGAGTCAGGACGAATCCGTTGCATACAGTAACAGCAAATTCCTCTTTGCTCGCTCACCCGACTTGCTCTCAGGTCATCTTTTTGGGCATAGTTATCATAGTCAGTATTTGTATTGCACCGATGCTGTGTCAACGACGTTGGTTCGGTCTTTTTCTGGATGTTTCTCATTCATTACCTTCTAAGAATTTAATCAGCGATCGAGCTTGAGTAATCTCAGGATCTTCGTGTCCAATTTTTTCACCAAGGGGAATCATAGCTTGACGTGCGCCATCAAAATTTTCATCATCAATTAGTCTAAAAAGAGCGTGAAGCTCGTCTGCTACCTCTTGATTACGTTCTGACGCTCCCATCTGCTCCTCTAGTATTCGGTTGGCATCAAGACCATAAGATTCTAAGGGAATTGTAGAAATAACTTTGCCAGTTTCTTCATCACGTTCGAGACTTCTAATACAGCTTGCTTGGACTTCACCAATAACAAGCGGCGAATGGGAAGTGCAAACAAACTGGATTGAGGGGAAGGTTTTGGTGAGGTCATTCACAACTTGACGTTGCCATTTCGGATGGAGATGTACATCTATTTCATCAATTAGGACTAGCCCTGGTGTTTTTCGCAAAATTAGAGGCAATTTTTGACTAGATATATCTTCGGATTTTTCGGTTAGGAAAGAGGCATTTTGAGTAACGATTTTGATGGCAATATCGGCAATTAGACCTACCATCATTTTTTGACCTGCACTAAGGTTACTAAAGGGTTGGGGGTTGCTTTGGATAGAAACAACTATTTCCGATCGCTCTGGGTCAAACCATAGGTCATCTGCATTGGGAATACAACGCAAAATAGCCAACTTTACCACCTTGTAACCAGGGCGCATTTGTCCCTGTCGATTGACCGAAGCGATCGCTTCTTTCTGAAACCAAGTATGGAGATCGGCGATTCTAATCCGTTCTTTAAAGCAGTCATAGAAGGCATCCCAACGGCGGGCGGGGCTGGTGTGGGTAGTGGCTTTGGGGTCGCGTTGGTTGGAGGGTAGCCAAGCTCGACCTGCTCCGTAGTAGGCGATGATGGGTAGCCAAATTTTTTCGCCTGCTTCAACCTGTTGAAATAAAGTGGAGATAATTTCTAGAGCTTGTTTGGCTTCTGTGTTGGAGGTTTTAGAGCCGTTAGTTTTGATTTGTCTGAGCCATTGGACTGGCTGACTGTTAATGGTGCCGATCGCTTTAATCTGGACGGGTTTTCGTTCTATAAATTGGGTGATGGTGTCGGATTCGATCGCTTCTAAGCGAATTTCTGAGGGAAGAATGTTACGGCGGCTATTGTTGAGGGTTGTGTCGGGGGAGTTGACCAGCCAAATTCCAGCCGCGATCGCCAAAGCATCGAGGATCGTCGTTTTACCTGTGCCATTGTCCCCAACTAGCAAGGTAAATTGGGGATGCAAGTCAAGGGTATAGTCTGAAAATTTCTTGAAGTTTGCGATTTCTACTCGGTCAATTCTCATGCTAATGTCCCACTGTCGATCGGTATTCAGCTTGTAATTTGTAGCAGAGAAATGATCGTAGTACGACACCAACAGCTTTAATTATAGGATATCTATAGCGGTTCTCGGAAAGATGAGGTATTCACGAATTAATTAACAATTCCCCAATCCCCCAATCTAAAATCTAAAATCTCAAATCTCAAATCTCAACTTGTACCTCATCTATCTGAGAAAGGCTATATATGTCTCACAAAAAAGAACGCTCGGACTAGAAACTAAAAGAGCGATCCTCTTCGAGGGCAACGCTTACGCACGCTCATTGAATGGCGCTTGACTCACTGGTAATTTTGAATTATTGGGTATTGAGTATTACGCGCGAGCGAAGCTATCCCGCAGGGAATCGCTAGCAACCTTAACTGATTACGCCTCAATCTTTCACCGCTACATCAGATCGAGCTGATAATTTTCACCCCGACAAGAAAACACTAGGTAGGTGTGTTTTTTCTGGGCTGTGGAAATTACAAGTGTATCACAATAGGGTTACTCCTATCTTCTTGTTATGGAAATAGATCGTGTGCCATTTGTCAATCGCCTCCGGCGCACCATGTCCTCAGCAGAAGCTTGGGGATTTAGTGTGGTTGGATATCTGATTTGGTTTACCTTAGCGCCGTCGATGCAAGCAGAAATTGGCTCTGCATCGCTGTTGGTCTGGATTCCTGGTGCGATCGTCGGAATTCTGTTTAACCTTCAAGTTCAGAGTTTGGGTGAGAAATATCCAGATGTATCTGGGGGAACACCAAATTACATCACGCGATTGCTCCATCGTTACCCTGCTCTTTCCCGCTACTTGGCGATTGCCTACTACTTGGGGTGGGTTTCCCTTCCGCCCATTAATGCGATCGTCATCACAGAGTTGATCCAATTCCATTTAGAACCGATGGGGCTGAATATTCCAGAAAAAGTGTTTGAGATCGGTTTTACTGCGATCGCTTACTTTTTAGCATTCACTGGCACCCGCGCCGTCGCCATCCTGCACCTGTTTTTTATCTTTCCTTCGATCGGCTGTTTACTCCTCTTCTGCGTTCAGGGTTTAGGCTGGCTTGCCTTGGATCCCCAAAGCCCCGGACTCTTGCCCAGCAGCATTGATGCCATCAGTGTCCAGGACTGGCTGAAATGGTACTTGTTTGCCGCTTATAGCTTCTATGGCTGTGATACAGCTTCATCCTTTGTAGCAGACAGCGTGCACCCAAAAGACACCCTCAAGGCGCTGTCTTGGGTTGCCTCGTTCATGCCTCTGGTGTTTGTGGGTGGCACTTTAGTCTTGTTGCAGTTGGCAACCGATCCCGGTTTAGAAGGCAATGTGTACGGCAAATACCTGGTGGCTGCCAAGCCTTTCTGGGGAGACGCTGCCCCTGCCACAGTCACATTGCTGGTTGCGGCTAGCTGTTTGTTGGGATCTGCGACTAGCGTTTGCAATACGCCCCGCATCCTTTTCCAACTCGCCCAGGATGGGCTGTTGTCTCCAGTGTTTGGCGCAGCGTCCCGTCGGGGTGCCCTAGAACCCGCGCTGCTGCTAAGCTTTATCTGCAGTTTAGGATTTTTAGTATGGGGCAACACCACTCGAATTGTCGTGGTGTCAGGGGTGAGTTTATTCATTTCTATCATGGGGTTGCACTTGGGGCTGTGGATGCAGCGCAAGGATCCAGCCGTGCGTTGGGGGCGACTATCCTTAGCATTGCTGGTGGTGGAGTTCATTTCCCTGGTGGTGGGTGGTGTTAGCTGGGGATGGATGGATTTTGCTCTCGGGTTGCTGTTGCCGTTAGCAGCGATCGCGATCGACGCTGCGATTCTGCGGATTCCTTGGGCATCTTTCCACTTACCGTGGTGGGATAGACTCCATACCAAGCCAGTAACTCCTCCTAAAAACGAACACTTTGTGATGCTTCAGGTAGGAATTTTGATTGTGCTGATTTGTGGTACAGCGACGATCGCTTGGCTGATCCGATCCTGGCTGCGGGTAGAAGCCGGAAGCAACAATCCCTATCTGCTGATTATTGTGTTGATGATGCTGGCATTTGTGGGAGTGGCGATTGCTTGCTGGACAACTCTGCCCCAGGTTGCTGCGATCGAAGAACTAGCAATCTCCTCGACTGCGCAAGCTAAAGAACTGGAGACTACCTTAAACGAACTAAAAAAAGCTCAGATGCAAGTTATCCAAAGCGAAAAAATGTCTAGCTTGGGACAGTTGGTTGCGGGAATTGCCCATGAAATCAATAACCCGGTCAACTTCATCCACGGTAATCTCACCCACCTGGACGAATATACCCAAAACCTGCTGCAGATGATAGAACTCTATCAACAGCGCCATCCCAGCAACGATCCAGAAGTGCAAGCAATGGCAGAGGAAATCGACTTGGAGTTCGTCACTGAAGATATCCAAAAAATCGTGTCCTCTATGAAGGTAGGCACCGATCGAATTCGCGGTATAGTCGTCTCGTTGCGAAACTTTTCTCGCATGGATGAAGCAGATTTCAAATCTGTTGATATCCATGAGGGAATTGAGAGCACTTTGCTGATTTTGCAACACCGGCTCAAAGATAGAGCGGATCGTCCAGCAGTCGTAGTAATCAAAGAATATGCGACATTGCCCAAGGTGGAATGTTTCCCCGGACAACTCAATCAGGTATTTATGAATATTTTGGTGAATGCTCTGGATGCCCTTGAGGACATGAATACCAAACGCTCCTATCAGGAGCTTAAACACACCCGGGCTCAGATTACGATTCGGACTTGTGCGATCGACAATCAAAGGGTGGAGGTGGCGATCGCTGACAACGGCATCGGTATGCCAGACCGAGTGAAGCAGCGCATTTTTGACCCGTTTTTCACCACCAAACCCACGGGTAAAGGTACGGGTTTGGGAATGTCGATTAGTTATCAAATCATTACTGAAAAACATGGCGGTAAAATCCAGTGTTTTTCTACACCTGGCTCAGGCACTGAGTTTGTGATTCAGATACCCATTCGCCAACAGACAATTTCAGGATTAGCGATCGCTGCTAAATCTTAACCTTTTCGGGTTCAGTGCAGCCCTCAAACAATCTGAGGCGGTAGAATAATCAATCAGGGTGTCAATTACCGCCAACTGCTCGATCGCAAGGCGTAAGAATCAAAGAAGCGCGATCGCCCTTGACAAATATGGCACTCTTGGCTGAACAATAAGGATAGAAATTAAGAGAGCGATCGCAATAGCGAAATGAAGAGCGATCGATCTACTGGTAATTTTAAAGTATTGGGTATTGAGTATTGCGAGCGCGATCGCGGCGCGACTCGGTTCTGGGGCTTCCAGAAAACGAAAGCAACGTCACACTTGGTTTTTGTCAGTCCACTTCACGAGATTTTTCGGCGGCTGTTGATAACTACACTTCTAGCGAGGGTGGTGTCCGCCTAGCATACCAGGCATGAATGAGCAGGGTTTGTAAGAACAATACAGGTGTATCAAAGCCGCTGGATGCAATTATTGATTCGACTTCAAGTGGCGGTAGCACAGCAACATCTCGACCATAAGAAGCACGAAACTTTTCTATCTCCTCAGCAGGCACTTCGGAATACCTCTGCATTCGCAGCCAAACCTCGAAAAGGCTTTGGTACGCTGAAGTAGACATATCGGAAGCCAGATCCGCACTCACCAAATATCCGTTAGGGCAAAGTCGTGAAGCAATTTGACTGAAAAAGTTGCGCCGTTCATCTTGTTGCATAAAGAAGTGAGAAACCAGAAGGCAAGTCGCCGCATCGAAAGAGTGCGATGGGGGCAGAGAATCGAGATAACCTTCGTGAAAAGTGCAGCGTGAGGCGATACCGCACTCTTCGGCGCGCTGGCGACAGATGTCAAGCATCGGTGCTGCAGGCTCTACTGCAGTAAACTGCCACTGTGGAAATGTTTCGGCGAGATAAATCAATTCCAAGCCGGTTCCGGCGCCGACACAGAGAATCCGTGCATCTGCAGGAAGTTCGGAAAGTACCAGGCCGATCAGTAAATGAAGTGCGTCGCGCATCGGAGCCAATTTAGCGAATCTTTTGTCGTAGGAAGAAGCGCGTTCTCGATCGAAAACAATAGGTGACTCTTGATTTTGCATTCTGGAAAGCCAATAAGCTTGCAATCTGTATTTTAATAGCTATGTGAATTTGATTTTAGCCCCTGGCTTCAAAACTTACTGGGTTGGGGCCAAACAAAAGTAATAAGAATCCTAAAAGCTCGATCGAAAAAAAAATACCAAACCCCAAAACCCGTTTAATAATCGAGGTTTTGGGCTGTCCTCCCTCGCATCCGGTTCAAATTACAACTTGCGAGGGTGCGATCGACATTGACAAAGATCGCACTCTTGGCAGAACAATAAGGATAGAAATTAAGAGAGCGATCGTACTGAATTGAAGGGCGATTTAAGGCTGGAGTCTCATCTTCCAACAGCCTCTCCATCACTTCACGCAGGTTCGCTTGTAGCTCGTCTAAAGTTTCTCCTTGAGAATGCGCTCTCTTAGAAACCGGGAACATAGCCTACATATAAAGCAGTGGCAGGGTCTTTTTCAACAACCCCAGTGAACGTTCTCAGGAAGTTAAACTCAAACAGCTTGATTTTTAAGCCAAACGCAACAGCTTTAATCATAGCAGATCTGTCACATCCACCATAATTTTTGATGACCAGCTTGATATTTGTGTTATACTTACGAAGGCTAGATACTCGCATAAGATTGATTACCGCTGTTGATCCTGCGGTGGCAAATTTACAAGGAGTACCATATGTACTCACTGTTGTGAGCTTTTGACGCCGATCGCGGCGTGTGCTATTAGGTTGGAATACGTTTCGAGTATCTAGCTCTTTAATTTAGTCTTGATGAATTATGGGTACTACTTCCCTAAACCTTTCAGAAAAAGAACTGAAAGAAAAGTTTTATCAATTAAAAACTCGTGAAGATATTGCAACATTTCTTGAAGTAAGTGATTACCAACTTAGGTATCATTTGTATATTTATCCTATTAGCAAAGCCTACACTACATTTGAAATCCCCAAAAAATCTGGAGGTTGCAGAGTAATCTCTACGCCCAAGACATCTCTTAAGATAATTCAACAAAAATTAAACCAATTTTTCAGAAGCGTATATCAACCAAAGCCATCAACACATGGTTTTACTATTGGAAAAAGTATTGTAACAAACGCGAAACAGCATCTTAGACAAAAATATGTTTTGAATCTTGACCTGAAAGATTTTTTCCCGTCTATTAATTTTGGCAGGGTTCGTGGACTTCTGATGTCTCCTCCATATAGTTGTACTAAGGAAGTTGCAACAATCCTATCTCAGATCTGTTGCCATGAAAACCAGCTACCACAGGGTGCACCAACCTCACCCATCGTCTCGAACATGATTTGCGCGAAACTAGATTCTCAATTACAGCGATTAGCACAGAAATATCAATGTATTTATACTAGATATGCTGATGATATTACGTTTTCTACATCAAGACCAAGATTTCCCCCTCATTTAGCTTGGTTCTCTAGAGAATCTGAACAACTGAGTTTAGGTAATGAATTAAAAAATATTATTGAAGATAATGGATTTTTAGTCAATGAGTCAAAAGTTAGATTACAAAGTAGATATAAGCGTCAAGAAGTTACTGGAATTACAGTAAACGAAAAGCTAAATGTAAAACGTAAATATATTCGACAAGTTCGTGCAGTGCTTCATGCCTGGGAAAAATATGGTGTTGAGAATGCAGAAGCAGAGTTTTGGGAACGATTTGATGAAAAGCATCGCTTTGATACTATTCCAGATTGTTTTAGAAATATTATTAGAGGGAGAATTGCATTTATTGGTTCAGTTAGAGGGTTTGACGATCCAATTTACTTAAAATTTTTAAAATGGCTAAAAAAGCTTGCTCCTGACCTAGTAAGCGATGCAAAGCTGGATATTTACAATACTCAAAAGCTAGTTGTAGAGGGAAAGAATATCTTACCAACACCTCTTATTTGGAGTGAAGGGAAAACGGATATAAAGCATCTAAAATCAGCTTTCAAATGGTTGAGTGATAATGGTATTACCTATGAATTCAAACTTGAGTATAAGGAAGACTTAGAGGAACAGAAAAAGGGCAGTAGTGTGCTATTTAAAATGTGTGAACAGTTCTGTAAACACAAACAGACTCAGCCTATAATTCAATTAGCGATCGAGATGAACATGACTCTATAAAAAAATTTCATGAGGATGCTAAAGGATTCAAATCCTGGGGAAATGGAGTATATTCATTTGCAATACCAGTTCCTCAACATCGTTCAGATACAGACGGAATATGTATAGAACTTTATTATAAAGACAGCGAAATTCATAGAAAAGATAAGGAGGGTCGAAGATTATTTTTAAGTAATGAATTCAACTCTTCAAGTGGCAGACATCTGACATTAGACCTAAATACTGATAGGCATAAAATCAAAAAGAACCAGCTCAAAATAATAGATGATGATGTTTTTAACAAGGATCATGATAAGGTGGCGCTTTCAAAGGATAAGTTTGCCCAGTACATTTCTGAAGGTGTTGACGGTTTTAATGACTTTGATTTTGTAGAGTTTCAAGAGATATTTAGGGTTATTGAAAAGATATTAAAGCATTTCTCTGAATCGTGATAATTTTATCTATAGAAAACCCCCACAACCGATTTTAAACGAGTTTGGGGGTTTCCTTTTTAAATCCAGTTCAAATTACAACTTGCTCGGCTCGATCGCCGGAGCACGCAGAGACAGAGTTTTATCCGCAGCAGCCTTAGCCACTAGCGACGGCACAGAATCGCGCAACTTTGCAGTCAACTGTATCGTAGTTGCATCGTAAACCTGAGTCAGCATCTTCGGATACAAACCGATACCGATAATCGGCACCAACAGCGAAGCAATGATAAACACTTCTCGCGGTTCCGCATCCACCAACTCTTCGTGTTCCGCCAATTCCTTATTTTCAGGTCCGTAGAAAATCTCACGCAGCATCGACAGCAGATAAATCGGAGTCAAAATCACCCCGACAGCAGCTAGAAATACCACGCAAACCTTAAACACAGGATTGTAAGCATCGCTCGTTGCAAAACCCACAAACACCATCAATTCTGCTACAAAACCGCTCATTCCCGGCAAAGCCAAAGAAGCCATAGAACAAGCAGTCCACATCGCGAAAACCTTGCGCATTTTCTTCCCTACACCGCCCATTTCGTCAAGCATGAGCGTGTGAGTGCGATCGTAAGTGCATCCCACCATGAAGAACAAACTCGCCCCGATTAAACCGTGGGAAACCATTTGCAGCATTGCACCGCTAATTCCCAAATCAGTAAACGAAGCTATCCCAATCAGCACAAACCCCATGTGCGAAATCGAAGAATAAGCAATTTTCCGCTTCAAATTTCGCTGAGCAAAAGAAGTTAAGGCCGCGTAAACAATGTTAACCACACCCAAAATTACCAAGATGGGTGCGAAGGTAGCGTGAGCATCCGGCAGCATTCCCGCATTCATCCGCAGCAAAGCGTAACCGCCCATTTTCAGCAGAATTCCTGCTAGCAACATGTGGGCGGGTGCGGTTGCTTCCCCGTGAGCGTCAGGGAGCCAAGTGTGCAGGGGAAAAATTGGCAGTTTGACGCCGTAAGCTATCAAGAAACCTGCGTACAGGAGCAATTCTACATTGGGGGCGAAATCTTTAGCTGCGATCGCCCGCATATCAAAAGTCACCGTATCGCCGTAAAACGCCATCGTCAGCGCGCCAACCAAAATAAACAGCGAACCCCCTGCCGTGTACAGGATAAACTTAGTTGCTGCGTAAAGGCGCTTTTTGCCGCCCCAGATTGACAAAATCAGGTAAACCGGGACTAATTCCAGTTCCCAAACCAGGAAAAACAGCAGCATATCCTGCACGGCAAAAACGGCTATTTGGCCGCCGTACATCGCCAGCATCAAAAAGTAAAATAGCTTCGGTTTAAAAGTGACCGGCCAAGCTGCTAAAGTAGCTAAAGTCGTAATAAAACCTGTGAGCAAAATCAGCGGCATCGATAAACCGTCAGCACCCACAGACCAATTTAAATCGAGTTGCGGCACCCAAGAGTAACTTTCTACCAGTTGCAGTCCCGGATTGTTAAAGTCGTACTGAGTGTAAAAAGCGTAAACAAGCAGAGCAAAATCAATCAAACCGACAATCAAGGCAAACCACCGCACCGTCTTGCCATCCTTATCGGGAATTAAAGGAATCAGCAAGGACGCAGCAATGGGAAACAGGATTGTTGTTGTCAACCAGGGAAAGTTAGCTGTATCCATTGCGTTTTAAAATGAGCCATCAGTTATTAGGTTTAAACACATTTTGGCAATTTTAGCCTAAATTTTATACTTTCTTTAGACGGAACAATTTTTTGGGCTCTTATTTGGACAAATTCTGCGATCGCAACAGTTAAGTTTAATGAAAGATTTATTTATATTTGCTTATTGTCAATTGTGAGTTATTGAGCTAATACCATTTCTTAAAATATCTCCTCGTGGGGATACGGCAATGCCCAAAGCGTGAAAGATTAACCATAAAAACCTTTGTATCTCTCGTTTATAGCCGAGTCTCGCTCCCCCTAAATCCCCCCTTCTTAAGGGGGACTTTTTACTCGTTACCAGGCTGAAGCCTGGTAACGCAGATCCGGAGGCTCTGCCTGCTTTTCCCAACCGAGACAGAGCTTTTGGATATGGGTTCCCAGGCTGGAGCCTGGGAAACAGTTAAATGCCGTGTTGTTGCCAGAAGGACACGGCAAGAGTGATATGGGTTCCCAGGCTGGAGCCTGGAAGTTAAAACCAGTTAAATGCCGTGTTGTTGCCGGAAGGACACGGCAGTGCCGTTTCCCTACGCGGACGGAGGAAACGGCAGTGCCGTTTCCCTACAGATTTAACTAACTCCAGAAAAAACCGCAAAACCCAGAACTGCGACAAACACAATCAGGGCATAAAATTGAGCGCGACCGCTCTCAAAGTATTTCAAACCTTCGCCCGTAACCAGGGTGATCAGCCCTGTTAAGTTGACTACACCATCGACGACTCGCAAATCCACTTCCATGACTTGCCGCGCTAAACGGCGGCTGCCTTTGACAAAGAGAAATTCGTTGATATCGTCGAGATACCACTTGTTAAGGGAGAACTCGTAAAGCGGTTTGATTTTTTGGGCGATCGCCCCAGCATCAATTTTACGGCTCAAATACATCAGAGAAGCCAAAGTAATGCCCAGCAAAGCAATACCTACAGAGCTTCCCCCCATAATCAAAAATTCCGTCAAATTGAACTCAGCAGCGTGTTCCAAAACTTCTTCCAGAGACTCGCCAGGAGCGCGAACAAACTGCTCGAAATAATTGGCAAAGGGCGTACCCAGAAAACCGATAAACACAGAAGGTACTGCCAAAAGTACCAATGGCAGAGCCATTGTCAGAGGAGATTCGTGAGGGAAATGGTCGTGCTCGTCGTGGCTTTCGCCAGTTGATGCCAATTCCTTAACGTTCATCGCTCCGGGGCCGAAAACAACACCGGGTTGCAGGAGTTGCCGCTTGATGGCGCTGTCATTTCCCCGGAATTCGCCCTCAAAGGTGCTGAAATACATCCGGAACATATAAAACGCGGTCATCCCGGCCGTCAGCCAGCTAACAGCCCACAGAGCGGGATTGGCGGAGAAGGCGCTGGCGAGGATTTCGTCTTTTGACCAAAAACCAGCAAAGGGCGGAATTCCGCAGATTGCTAAATTGCCGATCAAAAAGCAACTAGCGGTAATAGGCATATATTTGCGCAAGCCGCCCATGACTCGCATATCTTGAGCGAGAGCCGGGTTGTGGCCGACGACATCTTCCATACCGTGAATGACTGAACCCGAACACAGGAAAAGCATTGCTTTGAAGTAAGCGTGTGTCATCAAGTGGAAAAGTCCGGCACTGTAAGCGCCGACGCCCATTGCCATCACCATGTAGCCGAGTTGGGAGATGGTGGAGTAGGCTAAGCCTTTTTTGATGTCATTTTGGGTAATCGCGATCGAAGCACCCATAAATGCCGTAAAACAGCCGGTGCAGGCGATCAAATTCATGACTGCCGGCAGCCCTTCAAACACCGGGTACATCCGAGCGATCAGGAATACGCCGGCGGCTACCATTGTCGCGGCGTGGATTAAGGCCGAAATCGGTGTCGGGCCTTCCATGGCGTCTGGTAGCCAGACGTGGAGGGGGAATTGAGCGGATTTGGCTGCTGGTCCCAAAAATATGAGGACGCCGAAGATTGTCGCCAGAGTCGCCGAAAGAGTACCGGATTCGACTAAGGAGTGCAGGCGTTCGCCCATGACGCTAAATTCAAAGCTGCCTGTGGCCCAGTAAATGCCGAGGATGCCCAGCAGCAGGCCGAAGTCGCCGACGCGGTTGGTGACAAAAGCTTTTTGGCAAGCGTCAGCAGCGGGTTTGCGATCGTACCAAAATCCGACTAGCAGGTACGAACACATACCTACGAGTTCCCAAAAAATGTAAATCTGAACGATGTTCGGGCTGACTACCAGACCTAACATCGAGGCGCTGAAGATGCTGAGGTAGGCGTAAAAGCGCACGTACCCGTCATCGTGAGCCATGTAGCCGTCGGTGTAAATCATCACCAAAAAGGCGACCGTGGTTACGATCGCCAGCATTACCGCCGTCAGGGGGTCGATAATATAGCCCATATTCAGCGAGAAGTCGCCAGCAGAAGCCCACTGGATACTGCGGGTGTAGGGTGCGTGGCCCTGTAGTTGACTCCACAGCAATGCGAAGGAGAGTACCATTGACCCTCCGAGCGCAGAGACGATTAATATCGCATTCGCTTGTCGGAGTTTGTTGGTTGCCTGGTTAAAGGTGATTAAGCCTAGACCTACTAGCATTGCGCCTGCCAGCGGCAGGACTGGAATCAGCCAAGCGTATTGATAAAGCAGTTCCATGACTGATAGGTAGTTTAAAGTTTCTACTAGATATTGCCAAAACTGTAAACAATTGTGACACACGCCTGCGCGACTGGCCATCAATGCTTGATTTATTTTGGGGATTATAGCCTACAATCGTAGGCATGGAACGCACCAATACAATTCGGGTCAGGCTCTCCGATATGGAACTTCATGCCCTCAAGAAGTATGCAGAGTCTCGAAATATCTCAATGTCCGAAGCTGTTAGAGATTGGGTTAAAACTTTGATTCCACCACTGGAGAATTAAAAATGATGGCATCGTTATTCGACAAAGATAATGAGGATACCGAGGAGGAAAATAGGCATTCTGCGACATCTGCCTCAGATTGCCAAAAGATGGCACAGAATCACAATTGGGAATTGAAACGAGTTGAGCCAACCGAAGATCGAATTTTGAAAGTTGATTGCGTCTTCAAGGGGCCGCAAACCAGCTTTCAAGATGATTGGTACGACCACCAAGATTAGGAGTTTTGTCTATGACTGTTGTGCAAGAACTATTTGAAACCTACGATTCACTTGAGAAAGCCCCTACCTTGACGCTTTATATGCTCAAAGACGGTGAGGAGTGGGCGCGAATCAGCAGCGATGAACCTGTGATTGGGACACAATTAACTCGTTTGCTTCAGATGTCCCAAGATAGCCGCCCCATCCTGAAACGCTTGGTCAGCAATGGCGAGAGGCTGACTTATCACGTTAAAAAGCAGGGTAGTCCTTGGAAAGCTTACAGTATTGTTCCCTCTGATTGGGTTGTTACCAAAGTCGTGCAGTACGAGCCATTCTCGCTCGGTGAGTTGCCAGAATTTCGAGGTGTGACAATTGCTTACTGTGAGCGTCAGCCTTTATCTCCCGAAGAGATTGAAGCGATGACCCGCGAAACCATCAGCAAGGTTTCAGTTGATTCCTTTGGCGGAAACGAGGAAGCTTACCAAAGGTTCCTCGCCAGCGAACAATCAAAGGAGTATGTTCAAACTGAGAGCGGGCACCATTCTCCATAAGCCTTTGAAGGGCGGGCTCGCCATAGCCCACCCCACCATCAAATTCACTCTTTATGGAACAGGCCCGAAAGGCCTGTTAAGCGAGAATGATGCAAGGGTAGTGCTTTTTTGTAAAGGGCGGAGAAAAATAGTAAAATAGAGCGACGATCGTGAAAGAGGAATGATGGAATGA
>NZ_JAUBVJ010000008.1:0-114786 GCF_036702785.1 Microcoleus sp. AR_TQ3_B6
ACGATTCTGTAGGGCAAGTTTCTCACGCGCAGGTGAGTCTCGTGGTTGGCGGAAAAACTCTCGCGGAAGCTGCGGTAGGCTGCCCCTTGGATCAGACGAAACAAACCAATCTGCATCTGCAAGCGGGAAGTACCGCGCTTCTTCTCACCTTGTGGGTGTTGGGCGAGCAGTTCTTTTAGCCGCGCTATTTCTGGATTGCTATCGGTGGGTGCTTCTTGTAGATTAGGTTCAATAGTGGCAGAAGCTGCCTCGTTGACAGCAGTTGCTGTACTTGCGATCGCAGCGGCTGTACTATCTGAAATCTCGGTTGTCTGTCTACTGACAAGCGGAACCGGCGAGTCTTGATATCCTGTTGCGATCTCTGACTCATCGGGTACGAGTTTGCAGAATTCCTTAAAGTCAATTGAGGCATCGCCGTCATGGTCTACCTCTTTGATGATCTCATCGAGTTCTTGGTCTGTCAGCCCAAACTGGCTCATCACGCCGTGCAGCTCGTCTCTGGTGATTTGACCGCTACCGTTTTCATCAAATACACTAAATGCCATTTTGAGACGACTCTGGCGATCGCCTTGCTGGGACACCATCAGCATTTTGAATTCCTCAAAATCGATACTGCCAGACAAGTCTACGTCCACTTCCTTAATCATGTCGCGCAGCTCGGTTTCGTTAGGACTCTGGCCTAGCGATCGCATCACTTGACCGAGTTCTTCTGATGAAATAGCACCGCTGGTGTCCCCGTCAAATACTTTGAACGCTTCCCATAACTTTGCCACCTCTTCTTCAGTTATGGCTTTTTTTTGAAGCTCCACAGAGGTCATCACTAAATTCTCCCTAATTTTTTTCTTGGCTGTCTATTGATTATGACCAATATACTTTAATTTCTGATGACTTACGCAACTGTTACAAACGAGCGTATGACTCTACATACTTGCCAGCGTCATCCCCATGCTTGGGCGTTTTACTCTGTGAATTAAATAGTTAGACAGCCATCCTTATTTAAGTCGCTCAATAGTTTTCTTTGTTGACCTTTGACAGTTGACTATGAGTCGATAAACACAAAAGTGCGCTGAGAGAGCGAAGATACATCTGGTTACCACTTGACTCAACTTTGTAATTCCGAGGAAGCGCGGATTTGATCCCAAGCGGTTGTAGTACGCTCTAGACTGAAGGGCGAGGGCCTTTTACATCAGCATTTGAGTTAAAAGTAGATGCAATATTCGGTCATAGTTGAGTGAATTTAAATCATTTATGATAGCAATCCTATTTCATTTGTGAACAATTTTTATGGGCAGCAGGCGATCGAGTCGAGGGGGGGGTTTTAACGATGTCCCCCCTTCTCCTTCTAGTTAAAAATCCCTCAGTTGAGCAGTTTTAACCGGAACTTCTTTAATCTGGGCACCGCGGCGCACCTTCAGTTGCAGAATTTGACCGATTTTGCTGTTTTCCACCAAATTTTGCAACTGTTCGGGTTCAGTCACTGCCTCGCCGTCAATTTGAACGATGACATCCCCCTTGCGAACCCCTGCTTCCTCAGCAGGCGTATTTGGCACAACTCGCATCACTAACACCCCTTTCACTTCCGGCACAATCAAAGGAGCATTGGGGTCAGAATTATTCTCTCTGGCCATTTCAGGAGTTAAAGCAATCATCTGAATCCCCAAAAACGGATGGCTGACTTGTTCTCCCTTGGCTAACTGCGCGTAGATGGCCTTGGCTTTGTCGATCGGAATCGCAAAGCCAATACCCATTGCGTCGGCTCGAATCGCCGTGTTGATGCCAATCACTTCTCCTCTGCTGTTTAACAGGGGGCCGCCGGAATTGCCGGGATTGATGGCCGCGTCGGTTTGAATGAAATCGAGCCGCTTGTCGGGAATGCCGACGGCTGCACTGGAGCGTTTGAGGGTGCTGATAATGCCCAAGGTGACGGTGTTGTCAAATCCCAGGGGGTTGCCCACGGCGATCGCCCAATCTCCCACTTTCACCGCGTCGGAATCTCCCAAGGTGGCCGTCGGCAGGTTTAATTGCTTGGTATTAATTTTGACAACAGCCAAATCTGTTACTTCGTCAGTACCTTGGACTTCTCCTGGAAATGTCCTGCCGTCGTTTAAGGTGACAGTCACTCGATCGGCTTTGTCAACTACGTGAGCATTGGTTAAAACAATCCCGCTTTTGTCAATAATGAAGCCGGAACCTTGACCGCGCAAGCGTTCTTGTCTGGGGGTCATGCTGCGCAAATCTTCTCCCAAAAATCTGCGGAAAAAGGGGTCTTCCATTAAGGGATCGATGTTGCGGCTGACAGTGCGCTCGGTATCAATGCGAACAACTGCCGGCCCGACTCGATCGACTGCAGCCGTCACAAAACTGCCCGTATCCGCCGGGAGTTCCGGGCCGCGCAGCGCTAACAGTTGCGGATTCGGGGGGGTGGCTGGGGAACTCTGGAACTGTACTTTCGGCAGGGCTGTTTTGAGCTGTTCCCGAAAGTTTGGCGAGGACTTGATGTCAGTGGCAGAAGCTGGTGCAGGGCTTATTGTCCAAGCATTTAGGGCGATCGTAATTGCTAAAATTAGGGTTAACAGGCGAACTGCGATTCGGGGTGCGGGGCGAGAAAATTTGAACAGTCTCATAGTGTCGCTCTTTGTCAAGCTGAGTTAATTGGGTGCAGGTGTTGTCGCAGGGATTGAATATTCGATCGCGAGCTAGCTCCTAAACATATTTTAATAATCAAACGTAGGTTGAGCAAAGCGAGACTCACCATTCTAAGCTAATAAGATGGGTAAAACCTCAACCGCGTCTACAAGTCATGTAAAGCAAGACTTTCAAATACCTATAATATAGCGGTTCTCAAATGTGGTGAGGTCTGCCCTATGCCCTATGCCAGTGGGTCCTATGCCCCTGGGTCAGATAGTACCTCATCTTACTGAGAAAGGCTATATTTTACGATCGCTCGCTGACCTATACCTTCGGTTCCGATAAGACCGGGGCTAACAGATAATGGGTAAAGTAAGAGTTAGAATAGATTGTCTCTTTAAATTTTAAGCTAAGTTGGTATTAAATTTTAGTTGTTATTGAGGTGCATCTTTCTACTTGACAATCGAATTTCAAAGGTGGTACAAGCCCCCCGATTTATCCGTGGAATCAATCCCACATCTAAAATCTAAAATCCTCAAGAAAGAGCATTTATCCGTGGCGTCAATCTAAAATCTAAAATCTAAAATCTAAAATCGATTGACCAGCCAATTTAAAATAGGCAAAAACTATGAAACCTTATGAACCCAGCAACAAAGTGACGAGTAACGGGCTTAAATGGCTGTTGCTATCCTCGGTGATTGGTGGTCTTGCTATAGGCGGACTTACACATCTGATCTCTTTATCAGTAGCTTACCTGATTGTTGTCTTTCCCTTTGCCATGGGATTTACAGGGGGTAAAGTAATGGTTGTAGCAATCCGCCAAGGAAAGGTAAGAAATCCGGCGATCGCCACCCTTTTTGGGCTACTAACTGGACTGCTCATGTATGGAGCGCTGCATGGTGCAGGATACTGGCAGTTTAAGCAGTCGGTTTCCGAGCAAATAACAAAAGAACTGGAGGCGGCAAGTGGCAACCAATCCAACAATATTATCGATACCTTCCTGCAAGAAAAAACAGGCTCTAAAGGTTTTGTGGGATATTTAAAGCACAATGCCCAGCAAGGAGTAAGTATCGGTCGCTTAAACGCTACAGAAACCACCAATTTGGGTGAGACGGGTACTTGGATTTACTGGCTGATTGAGTTGGCGATAATCGATGTTACGATCGGTGCGATCGCCTACTCTACTGCTAAAAACCCTTTCTGCGAAAACGGGGACCAGTGGTATAAACGCCCGGAACATATTGGCATTGTCAATCCCCAATGCTCTGAAAATTTCTTGAATCTGCTTCAAAACGATCGATTCGGTGAAGCTGGAAAATTGCTCGACCCCTTACAAGGAATCCATCCTGCTAATTTGGAAGTTTACGTGCAACGCTGTCCGTGCTGTAAGTTCAGCGATCCGATCTTGACTGTAAGTTCTATTTCTAAGGATCTCAACGGCAACCCGAAACTGAAGCAAGTCGCCCAGGGCGTGCTTTCTCTTAGCCAGTACAATAAATTCCACGAGGCAGTGACTCAAAACCTTCCCAGGAGTGGAGAACCAAATGCAGTTCCTACTAATGATGATGAAGAAATCAGTCTAGCGCAGCAAGAGCGTTCTAGTATATCCGCCCGCGATCGCTTCGAGTCTCACGATCTGACTGCATCGGCTCAAGCAAAGCTCGTCGAACAACTCTCGCGCTACCCTCTTGTCAAGGAAGCCTATCTGGTACGCAAAACCCTGCAATACTTCCCTGAAAAGCCCTTCTACGTTTTAGGGATTATACGTCGTCGCGGATTCATCGAATCAGAAGAGGCAGAACCCAACTTGCTAAAGAAACTTATGACTGAACTAGCTTTGCCTAACCAAACATGGGTTATTTGCCTGAACAAGGATCGAGCGATGACCAAAATACTTCAGCAAACCGCAGGCCAAGCCATTTATCGGAAAAAATAAGCGGTCAAGTTGGGAAAACGAACGACGAGGCCAGAAACCGGGTTTCTGCGTCGCTCTCGAACCGTAGAAACTAGGATGAGGTAAAGTCGTTCGATCGCACTTCTGAACGGACTGGTTCAGCAAAGCCATGGACAAGCAATGCTGGCGGCGAGTCCCTGGCAACAGTGATATAGTACAAATGTCCGCACATATTAAAATCCACATTTTGCACCATTTGCAAGCCCAGGCTTTCGGGCTTTTCCACAAAAACTCAATTTTCTTGCGGGCAGGACTCTTCTAACCCGCCCTTAAAAAGCCGATCGAGCGCGGTGCCAGCTACCAGTTAAAACCTACTCGAAAATATTCTGAATTCAAACTTTTAAAAATTTCCCTCGTAACCCCAATGATTATATCTGATACTTCTACTGACAAATCCTTGCCCTCAAATTCCCACCACCATCACGGCGATAAATCAGCCCACCCTCACCATCACGATGAAGAATCGATGCGACGGCTGGTCAATCGCTTGTCTCGGATTGAGGGACACGTCCGCGGCATTAAAACAATGGTCCAAGAAAACCGTCCCTGTCCCGAAGTCCTCGTGCAAGTTGCTGCGGTTCGAGGAGCGCTCGATCGCGTAGCGAGAATAATTCTTGACGAACATTTAAGTGAGTGCATCGCCCGAGCCGCGAAAGAAGGCAATATTGATACGGAAATAGAAGAGTTGAAAGCGGCTTTGGATCGGTTTTTACCTTAGCCGTTGCCAATTTTTAAATCGATATAACACAACCTGCAAATTAGACAAAACTTGCAAGTTATGATTTCTGGCGCCTTTTTTAAGCATCTTTCACAAACAGGGGAAAAGCGTCAAATTTTCTCTCCCTCACCCCAATCATCGCAACATCTAATTTACAGCAGATTGCAGGTTTATGAAGTACACCCGCCTATCGCTTAATCCCAGGGACACTCTTGCCCGGCCGTGTCTAAAGCTGCTTCATAAACCAGGGATACGCTGTATATGCTTCGCAGTTTATGAGAGCGAGTGTTGTTCAAAAAGAATGAGTCAGGTTTATCGTGACGAAGAAACTCCTCAAAAGCTTCAAAAGCTGACTGCAAACCATTAGATAATCGGGGATTAATCCGACTTGGTATGAAGTGTCTAGACTTTCGTCAGCTTGGCTTTTAGGTGGTATCTGACTGTTGCGTAAACGGCTTTATAGGAAGCCTCAATGTTGTATTCCTGCTGCAACCACTCTTGAATTTCTCCATAGCTTTTAAAGCCTTTCTGAGGGTCGCTGAGGCGCATTGCCAAACTAGCGCGGGCCAGAGGAGGAATGGCCGGCTTGCGGCCGCCGCTGTGCTTTGTTTCGAGGAGTCCTTCGAGTCCGTAAGAGCGGTACTTTCTCAGCCACCGCTGCACTGTAATGCGGTTTACCCCGATCGTCATTGCCAATTCTTTAACTGTCTTAACATGACAAATTTTGAACAGGTAAAGTGCTTGAATTTTTTGAAAGCCGCTTGCTGTTTTTTGTTCAGTTAACAGGTTTTTTAGTTCTTCACTTGTCTCTGTGATGCTAAGTTTACATACTCCAGCCATGTCAATTTCCTCACGATTCGCGTTCTACAATACCTTTGTTTGACAAGGGAGCAAAATCCGCTCCTCTCCTAAATGCTCGGCTTTTGTTTGCCATGAAGCAATACAAAAGCGCTCTCATTAAACTTTTTCATTCCTGGACGCACTCTGACGATCAGAAACCCGATTATTTTAACCTGGAGCAAGGGTTGCAACGAAGTTTTTGGGAAAAAAACCAGGTTTATGGGTCAGTTTTTTATTTGATGGACAAGGGTCATTGCTAATATTGATAGCCGTTAACCGCTCGACTGTAACATTAGCTGGCATAGGTGACTTTTAAGGAATACCATTTATTCTCTTATTGTTAAATATCTAGCATGGTTTTCCTGGTATTTATTGGTAATTTTTACGAACGTATGGGCGATTTTTAGTCATAAAAAAATTCGGTAAGTGTGAAACGAGGGTCCCTGCATTGGGCCCGCCCGATAAACGACGCGGGCGGTTTCAACCGCCGTGAATTTTTGCATTACACGGGGATTGCTAGAAAAGGTGTAATGAATGTAATGCACTTTCACTCTTGACAATTACCATGGAGAATGGAGCAACCCGCTCACGCACAATCTTTGTTCTTTCGAGCCTAATTGAGAGGGGTGATGTTAGCTTGCGCCAAAGTCTACGGCCGGTACTCTCTCTAGGAGACTGATTTAACCCCATAAATCTGTTTAATCCTAGATTTCGCGATTCCAGGAACTAGGTGAGCATTCCTGGGTAGGTCTTAAACTCTTACCGTTAACGTAGTACCCAAGTTATTGAGTCTGGTCAACTGTGGTTTAAGTCAAAGGCCCGAAGCGAGCGTGTCTTTAGACCTGGGTCGTGGACTAGGTGGTAGCAAACAGGCTTGGTCTTTACACCAGCGAGCGCTTTTTTATACAGACATTCCCTACTCACAGAAGTGAATTTCTGGCTTTCGCTGTGCCAGAAATCCTGATACATCAACACTCTCATCAGCCGCAGCGGGTAGCGCCGAGTGACGTTGCAACCGACATTCACAGCAAGCGGGCAAGTATCTGTGAAACTACTTGGTTTATCGTCAGTTGAGTAAAACACGCTGAGGATGGCATTGTCAATTTTCCAGCATTACAGTACCACTATCGGCTATTTTTTCCCGCTTACTGTGATCGAAAAGGTGGTTTCTCTGTGATACTACTAACATGACTTAGTGATCGTGGTCACACTAATACTCAGTAAGTTCAACTACTCACAAAAAGTTATGACTTCGATCGCACTTTCCACCTAAAATCTTGGGAATTTAGTGAGGAAGTGCGATCGAAATTGTTGTTAAATTTTTAAATGTGAATTTTTAACCGAGGGGAAAAGAGAATGCAGTTTTGTCCTTAACCCTTCCCAAACAATCTAATTTATACTCAAACCTTGCAGATTGAGGGAAGTCTCGCGCTGGGTGTGAATCTTTCAGAACCTAAAATCTAAAATGGCAGAAAATCCGGTGCAACAAGCTTACTGACAGTATTCTTCATTTAAAAGGTGTAGAGAAGCCACAATGAACGTTGACGAACTGCTGAAGCTATACGCAATAGGAGAAAGAAATTTTAGCGGGGTCTACCTGCACGAGGTGTACCTCTACGACGCAGAATTGATTGGAGCCAATCTGTATGAAGCCGACCTGATTGGAGCCAATCTCAGCAAAGCGAAACTCAATAGAGTCAACTTTGGCAAAGCCAACTTGTGCAAGACAAATTTGAGCAAAGCCGACTTAGGTGGAGCGGATCTCACAGAAGCACTTTTAGCTGAAGCTAACTTGCATAGAGCTGAGTTGATGGGAGCGAACCTCAGCAAAGCAGACTTGAGCGGAGCTTCTCTGATACAAGCAACTTTAATTGGAGCC
Organism: Microcoleus sp. AR_TQ3_B6; assembly: GCF_036702785.1. Classification (NCBI taxonomy): domain Bacteria; kingdom Bacillati; phylum Cyanobacteriota; class Cyanophyceae; order Oscillatoriales; family Microcoleaceae; genus Microcoleus; species Microcoleus sp. AR_TQ3_B6. The sequence continues at coordinate 8,020 of NZ_JAUBVJ010000008.1, forward strand.
AACATATCTCGGGCAATACTCTCCCGTGCAGACTTGCACGGAGTAAATCTTTACGGAGTAAATTTGCGTAGGGCGGTGCTCACAGAATGCGATTTAATTGGGGCAAACTTGAGCAAAGTAGACCTTAGCGGAGCCGACTTAATGGGGGCGAGCCTAATTAGGGCAGACTTGACAGAAGCGATTTTAAGTGCGTCAGACTTAAGCGGCGCAAACCTGTTGGGAGCAAACCTTACAAAAGTCAACCTGAGCGGAGTATATCTTAAAGGGACAACGATGCCTGACGGCACGATCCACGACTAATTTATCAGAAGATTGGGTTTAAAACCCCGTCCTTGTAGGGCGGCTTTTTCCATTTTTAAGTAAAATAACACCTCCATCTCAACAAATGAATATGGTAGAATAAGCAGATCGGACAAGATTTAAAAACCTACCCCCGGACTGGGGGAAAGTCAACGGCCAAAACATTCACTCTTGAGATATGACTACACACCTATGTGCTTTCCGTGGTCAGCCTGGGAACCCTATTACTAGGGATATTAAGATCGAAATGTCTTAAGAATCCTCGTGCCTTCAGGGCGAGGAGTGTCAAGTATTAAATTTTATGGTTTGCCAGAACCGCGCCTAAAGGGTAATGAGCTTTTCGTTACCCTAATTTATTGGCAGCGAAAGGTTTATTTGACACTAAAGTAAAGCCGATCGCTTCAATGTAGGGTGCTTATGGGGCGCATAACCCCTACATACGGCGAGCGAAAGGATTTGTTGATTAACTCGTGTTATGGTGATTTTTAATTGCTTCGATAAAAGCTATTTTAGAATTAATATTTTGGATTTGGGACGGTTAAAATGAAACTCAGAATCCTCGCTGCTGCAACGCTGCTGCTAAGCGCGATCGCCCCGATCGCTCCTGCACCCGCCGAGAACATCCAACACACGCAACAATTACTAGCCACCCGAGAGTGCCCCAACTGCGACCTCAGCAGTGCAGGCTTAGTTTTAGCCAATTTAACAGGAGCCAATCTCAAAGGTGCTGACTTGAGGTTGGCTAACCTCAGCCGAGCCAACCTCACCGGGGCTGACCTCAGCGGTGCCAACCTCAGCGGCACCAGCCTGTTTGGCGTCAACCTGACGGGGGCAAACCTCAGCGGTGCGAACCTCAGCGGTGCTGACTTGAGAAGTGCCTATCTCAGCGGCGCCAATTTGCTCAACGCGAATTTAACTAACGCGCAACTGCTCGGAGTTAGAGGAATGCCAAGTAATATCGGCACCGCTGAAGACTTCTACCGGTTGGGAGTGCTGGAAGCTCAAGCGGGAAACTACAGAAACGCCATTGATTATTACAATCAAGCCCTGAATCAGAAATCGGATTTAGCCGCCGTTTATTTTGCGCGCAGTATGTCTCGCGCTGACTTGGGAGACTTCGCCGGCGCGGCTCAAGACGCTGCAAGAGCAAACCAACTCTTTGCCGCTCAAGGAAATCCCCAAGGTCAGGAATTGTCAAAGCAGTTAGCCGAAGCAATTGTAGCGCGCCAAAAGCCTACGGAACCCCGCACGGGCGGCGGTGGCAACTTTATGAGTCTTCTGGGCTCGATCGGTTCTGTTCTGGTGAAGTTGATCTTGCCTTAAAGACTTGTAAACGGCCTGCTCCAACGACTTTTCATGCTGCGCCAACCCAAGCGATGCAGAGCGTTTCATACACCCCTCTGGCTTTACTAAAACCTTAATCTCTGTAAGGCAGGTATACTTAGCCTAGTCTCGATATGTGTCTAGGCTAGTTTCACTATTTAAAGACGGAATATGAATAGATTTGAAAATATATCAGTAAGGGGTTTTAGGCGTTTTCAAAATATTGAGCTTGAGATGAGAAATCTCATCGTCATGATTGGTGCCAACGGAGCAGGAAAAACTTCTTTTTTAGATGTTATTTCAATACTAGCCGCTTCAGCAAGTGGAAATTTACAGAATTTATTGCAACTTAAAGGCGGCTTGAATGAAATTTTGACGAGAGGTAAAGTACAAGAACTTGAAATAAAAATTTCAATGCAAGTGCCAAAGGAACAACCTTTGAAGTACAGCTTAACATTGTCACCCAAAGGTTTATCTTATGAAGTTAGAGACGAATCTTTAACACAGCAGAGAAATCCCAACCGAGCTGAACAATTCAAGTATATTGAATCACAAGGTTTGGATATTAAATATTCTCAAGAAGAAAGCAGAGGATTTGTAAGACCGAGTTGGGAGCACAATCCTCTTGAAACATCGCTTTCTCAAGTTCCTAAAATGTATCGCGAACCTGAGAACCTGAGAAAGAGCCTTGCTTCTTGCACATATTATGGAGCACTCGATGTTTCAGAGAAAAGTCCAATCCGTCTACCTCAAGCAATGCGCCCTGCAAAATTGCCGGGAGCCAGCGGTGAAAACCTGGTTTCCTGTCTTTATGACCTTCGGGAGACCGATCGCGACCGTTTTGAAATGGTTGAAAATATCATTTCTGCTGCCTTTCCAGATTTCGAGCGATTAAACTTTCCTCCGGTTGCCGCAGGGATTATGTCTATGACTTGGACAGATAGAAATTTTCCTCAGCCTTTCTATGTCCATGAGTTATCAGAGGGAACGCTGCGTTTCCTCTGGTTGGTTGCCCTGCTTCAAAGTCAAACTTTAACAACCGTCACGTTGCTAGATGAACCAGAAGTTAGCCTGCATCCCGAACTCTTAAGACACTTAGTTTATCTAATGAGAGAAGCTTCAAAACACACTCAACTGATAGTTGCAACACACTCAGATAGACTCATCAGATTTCTTAAGCCAAGCGAAGTTTTGGTCTGTGACCTAGAAGAAGGTGAGGCAAAAATGACGTGGGGTGACACTTTTAATCTGGATAAATGGTTAGAAGATTACAGTCTTGACCAGCTTTGGGCAATGAATATAATGGGTGGCCGCCCATGAAAATTGCTATTTTGGTTGAAGGTGCTACTGAAATGGCATTTAGAGAGAAGCTTCGTGAGTTTCTGCAAAGCCGTTTACAAAAAATGCCCAAACTCCGCTTTATACCACAAGATGGTGGAATTCCCAAGGAAAGGGACCTCAAGCGTCTTGTTGAAAATCTCCTCGATAATGATGGCTATGATGCTGTAATTGCACTTACAGACGTTTATACGGGAAAGCAGCACTTTAAAGATGCCAATGATGCTAAAGAGAAAAGGATGACATGGGTAGATAACAACCCACAATTCTATCCTCACACAGCATCACATGATTTTGAAGCATGGCTTCTTCCCTACTGGACTACTATCCAGAAGCTAGCGAAACACAACCTTTCTGCTCCTAGCGGTTCGGGTTCGCCTGAAACAGTGAATCATCAAAAGCCACCTTCCTATTGGATTAAGGAAATTTTTAGAACAGGAAAATGCAGAAAAGACTATGACAAAGTGAGTGATGGAAAGGCTATTTTGAAAAACAACGATTTGATGATTGCGATTGAAGCTTGTCCAGAGCTAAAAGCTTTTGTGTATCGAATTATATCTCTCTGCAATGAAGAGAAAATAATTCCTTGACGTAAAACCCGCTCGCGGTTAATTACCCGAATTATCAAAGAAGTCGGGTATCTGGGTGTCTTGTTTTTTTAGGTTGTTCTACTTAATTCAGCGGAATCTCGATCCAGAATTCTGTACCCTGACCAGGTAGAGAAACACATTTCAGTACCCCTTGGTGTTTCTCAACTACAATTTGGTAACTGATAGACAGCCCTAAACCCGTGCCCTGACCGACGGGTTTAGTAGTAAAAAACGGATTAAATATGTGAGATATTAACTCTTTGGGGATGCCGTGACCGTTGTCGGCAATGCAAATTCCGACAGTTTTTTCATCGATTAATTGGGTGCGAATCCGAATGCAAGGGTATGGGAAATCAGGAATCAAAAACTCGGTGCTTCCATTTATCTCTACTGGCTCGATAGCCGATTTTTGGGATATTGAATATGTCGCTGCTGCACTTACCCCGAGGGAGGAGGCATTCATAACTCGCTCTCTTTTTCCCATTTCTAGGGCGTCAACGGCATTGCCGATCAGATTCATAAATACCTGATTGAGCGAGCTGGCATAGCATTCTACTAAGGGCAAATTGCCGTATTCTTTGATGATTTTCACCGTGTCGCGATCGGACTGGGCTTTGATCCGGTGCTGCAAAATCAACAGGGTACTCTCGATGCCTTCGTGAATGTCTACGCCTTTCTTTTGAGCTTGATCGCTTCTGGAAAAATTGCGCAAAGATACAACTAACTGGCGGATGCGCTCTACTCCGATTTTCATGGAACCCAAAATTTTGGGCAAATCTTCGGTAAGGAATTCGATGTCGATTTCTTCGGAACACTCGCGAATTTCTGGGTGGGGATTGGGGTAGTGCTGGCGGTAGAGTTCCACCAAGCAGAGCAAATCTTTGGTGTATTCGCTGGCGTGGGACAGATTGCCGTAGATAAAGTTAACGGGGTTATTGATTTCGTGGGCGACTCCTGCCACCAGTTGTCCGAGAGTGGACATTTTCTCGGTTTGAATGAGTTGGGCTTGGGTATTGTGCAGTTCTATGATGGTTTTAGCTAGCTGTTCGGCTTTTACTCGATCGGCAGTTGCTGCATTGAGACTTTCTTGATAAAGTTCTGCTTGGTGAATGGCGATCGCGGCTTGAGCCGCTAAATGTTGCAGCAATTCCTGTTCTGCCGTTTGCCAAACTCTCGGCCCGGAACACTCATGGGCAATCAGCAACCCCCACAATTGGGAATCTTTGCCCATCAGGGGCACAATTAAACTTCCTCTCACCTGCAAATCTTCCAAAAATTCGCGGTGAGAGGGTGTTAAATCATCAGTATAAATATCATTAATTGCTCGCACCCGTCCGGATCGATAAAAGGAGTCTGAGCCTTCGACAAAGAATGCTTGTGGGGTTTTGATACCTAAAATTGACTGCCACTGGCCGCAAACAGCTTCGACAACTACCTCGCCCTGTTTGCCTGGGGCAAATTGGTAGATTACCGTGCGATCGGTATCCAACAAAACTCTGACTTCTCGCACAATAGTTTGCAGTATGATTTTCAAATCCAAGGTGCTGCGAATCTGGTCTCTAACTCGCGTCAATACTTGAGCAAAGTCCAAGGATTTTTGCAATTGGGCGGTGCGTTCTTGAACTTGGCGCTCCAAGTTGGCATTTAGGGCTTGCACTTCTTTATAAAGAACGTACTGCCCAATTGCCGCACAAAATTGGCTGCCTATAGCTAAAGCTTGCTCGATCTCCTCCCACTTCCACTCCGGCGACTGACCTTTTTTGATTTCTCGCCAGACTTCAAAGGATTGTCTGGGAAGCCTTTGTGCAGCGCTGCTATCAAAGCGCCCCGCCCACATTTTTTCGGTATCAATTTCATTGCGAAAAATGGTTAAACAGCCGATTACTTGTTGTTGGTAGTGGATCGGAATTACCAGCAAACCCCTAATTTTAGTAGCTTGGAAACCTGGAACTAAGACTCTAAATAGAGGTTCTTTGTATAAGTCTGTAATTATCCAAAGTGGAAATTGAGAATTATTAATAATTGGTAATGTGAAAATTTCTTCGGTATTTTTGAATCCTTTGGTTAGCCATTGCTGCCAGAGGGGATGAGCTTCGATCTCCTTGACTATTTCCCAGTCTGGAAGGGTCGGTTGTTCTCCTGTGGCGAACAGTTCAAAGGTAGCATCAGTTTGGGCCTTGGCTATGGAAAATGCTCGATCGATCTTGGGAACCGATAACTTTTCACCGTTGATGTTCGGGGGATTGAGATAGAGTCTGCCGCCGCTGCCGCCCAAAGCGGTGACGGTGGCTTCTAAACCTTGTTGCAGTTGAATGTTGGCGTGACCGTACAACAGGGCTGCTATGCGGCTCACGGTAGCTTCCCGGGCGGCTTGAGAGCGGGTTTGTTGGAGGAGGAGGGCGTGGGCGATAGCGCTAGACAATTGATCTGATACTAGCTGAACTACTTCTAAATCTGCTGGTGAAATATTGAGGGGGGTAGAGTGGTGAGACACTAACAGCCCCCACAGTTCGATGTGAATTTTTTGATTGTTTCCTGGATCGTATCGAGTCACGCACGTCGGGGCATCGCAGATATGTGTTTTGCTGTTTTGGGACGCGCTGCTGCGGTGCAAAATCGGCACGACTAAGGAAGATTGCACTCCCATGGCCATCAGGTAAGCTGTGTGGCAAGCATCGAGTTGACGGTACTGGATCTCTTGATTTACTAAAGGTTGACCGGTGTCTGCAGCATCGAGGGGACTCAGGACGATCGTCCCGGAGTTAACATCTATGATTGTCCGCTGGCGCATACTCACATACATCTCTCTGGCGCGCGCGGGAATGTCGTCTGCTGGAAAGTGCAGTCCTTTCAAGGAAGGGAGACGGTTGTTATTAATTGACTCAGCAACAACTTCTCCACTCCCGTCGGCACTAAACCTGTAAATCTTAATGCGATCTGTTTTCAAAAAAGACCGCACTTCGGCTACCGTACTGGTTAAAATATCTTCTAATTCTAGAGATTGGCGGATGCGTTCAGTTATCCGCCGCACCAAAACTTCTCTGTCTAGTTTATGATGTAATTCTTGCGTACTTTCTGTGAATTGCATAAATCTCCTTTTGTAATTAAACAATGATAATAAGAAGTTTTGATGTGCTGTTGGAGCGATCGCACTCAGGCTGAATCAGCCTGAGTTTTGAACTCAACCGATCTGTACAGTTAATCTGTGGCGCACTGGTGAGAGACTACGGGGTATCACATTTGGCGCGCTGGGGTAAGGAAAATCTGCGATCGCGCCGCTTGAGTCCTTGCCTTCAACCTGCAGAGCGACTTAAGCAAATAATAATTATTATTTTAATCCTCTTATAAATTTCTCGCAATATTAAACTCTTACTATCAAAATTATTGATTGTTAGGATAACTTGACATTTGTTGTATAACTTCATATAATGATAATTAACGAAAGAATTTTAGTTTCTATCAGGGTGCAAGGCGCTGACGAATTTCCTGACGCACGCTCATCAGAATTTTACCCAAATGATTTTGACCGGTTCGGTCGCAGCCGCACCCCCAGTAGTAATCGGTTGGCGAATCCTCGACAATCACTTGCTCCCCTGTGGCGAGGAGAATAGCTTGAATGTCTGTATGAGCGAGAAACTTAGTTAAAACTGCTTCGCGCATAATAGGAATTTTCACTGCTTCCCAATCAGCGCGAATCCGGTGGTTCGGATCGCGACCTAATTTGGCGGCTTCTTGAGGAGTCGGTACGGCTCGAATTGTCGCCACTAATCTTTCATCAGTGCTGACAAATTTTTGGGCTTGATAGTAATGTTCCACAGTCAACCAATCTTGACCGTGCAGACTAATCTCGTGGAGTGAAAAATTGGAAAAGCAGCCGTAAGGCTCCTCTACTTTATAAAAATAAATTATCATTAGATTTGAGATTTTATATTTTACAGGATTTAGGTAGAATGTAATTATTCAGGGTGCGCCTCAAGCACCTTACCGCGCTCTTAGTAACGTGTCAAACCACTTTTTGCCTCCCGGAGTATTTGAGATTGATTCTTTGACACTCTCAGGCCTAAAGCCACGCTCGATTCTTAAGATTTTGCAACCTTAATATCCTGAATTTTCAGGTTCCCTTGCCTCACCACGTTTGTTCTGTGAGCGTGGTGATACCTTTTGGGCGTTTGAGTGTCTAGCACTCGGTTCCGCACAGTCCGCACCTACCATTTCCGATGCTCTATCTCTGATGGTTTTTGCAGCGCCAATATCGGCGTGTGAGCTGTGACCCCATTGAGTACAAATGAATTTTTCGTTGTCTCGATTTGACTTGTCAATGTGTTTACATTTCCTGCATTCTTGGCTAGAGTATTTGGGATTAACTTTAATCACAATCTTTCCTTGCTTCGCAGCAAGATACTCATTTTTTAAAGTTAACTTACCCCAACTTGAATCAGAGATTGCGCGATTCAAACCTTTTTTACGAGATTGTCCATTCTTAAGAAATCGTTTTTTTTCGTCAACTTTTACTTTGCATCGACGAATCATCCCAGAGATGTTTAAGTCCTCTAGGGCGATCGCATCAATATTTCTGGATGCAATTTGATTGGCAACTTTCCACTGGTAAGCATCACGCTTATTGGTTGCTTTTTGATGCAAACATCCAACTCTTATTGCCGCTTTCTGGCGAGTTTTACTACCTTTAACTTTACGGTTAACCCGTCGCTGTCTAAATTTTAAGAGTCCCTTGAACTTCTTGCTAGTTCCAAATTTGGGGTTTTCAATTTGAGTCCCATCGTATAGATGAACCAGTTTTATAATCCCTAGATCGCATCCAATAATTTTATTGACTTCACTCAGAGGTTTAACACTTGAATTGGGAACTTCTTTGTCCTCAATTTTAATTGATACATACCAGCCATTTTGCCTTTTCCGAACAGTAGGGGCTTTGATGACATACCCATCGGGAATAGGGCGAGAATTGTAAAAGCGCATCCATCCCACTTTGGGCAAGTAGATTTTACTGCCTTGTATTTTTACGCCCATGACGCAAGTAAAGGATGTAAAATTACTGCGTTTTTTAAACTTGGGAAACCCACGACCTTCAAAAAAGTTTTTGTAGGCAACATCTAACCGTTTAACATTTTGTTGCAGAACGGTTGAATCTATTCCAGCATACCAAGGGCGAGATGCTTTCAAACTTGGTAATGCCGTGATTTGAAGATCGCTGGCACTGCGTCTGGGATTTTTGTTTTTCCCTTCCTTGTCTACTTTTGAATCTTTCCAAGGTTCGCCACTTGCTCCATTTTTGCTAACAAAGCAAGTTAGCGGTGAAACTTCACTACAAGTCTTGATCTCGCAGTAACCGCCTTGGATAAACTGCTGATTATATTGGGTAATTCTGTGGTTTAGACACCAATTATAGTGGCTTCTCAACATATCTACCCAAACAGACATTTTTAAGAATTGTGTTTGATTAGGACGTAACTTGTAGACATAGTTTGTTAGCAATCTCACTCACCTCCTTGTGTATATTTTAAGGTCTTTCGCCGCCTTTAAATATTAAGAATTAAGAAAAATTCACGGGGGATTAAAATCCCCCGTGTCGCTTACATCTCAGGGCTAAAGCCACGCTTGTTTTCCGCTTTCCGACTATTTTTTATAAGGAATTGGGATTTAAGAATATTCCTTCTTCCCTCGGACTTCGTTCTAAAAGGGTATCAGCTTTTTAAGGGCGCGGTTAGCGATATCGGCATAACGCAGTTCGCCGCACAAAATTTTGCGGCTCGACTCAGTAGCAATCGGCAATTTGATGCCCACGGCGAATTTATCTCAACTTTCACCGGGTCTTGCATTTTCCAGGTGTAGGTAATTTTGTTAGCTTTCAGAGAAATAGCGGGCGTCCGGTCAAAATCGAGCAATTGGGCGATCGCCCCTGAAACGCCGCCGCCAGGTTTATTGCGAAGCAGAGACGCTTTTTCTAGAACCAAAACAGAACGTCCCTGCTTTGCGCGGTGATAACCTGCTGTGCTACCTGCCGGGCCTGCACCAACAATCATGCCATCAAACATTTTTGGTTATGGGTAATTGGTTATGGGGAACAGGGAACTAGTAAGTGGTAATTGCTAACTCTTGAAGTGTTAAATCTTGAGTTTTTAACTCATAAATCACAACTCATCGAGCGTCTGGGCGTTGTTAGCGGCCTGCTCTGGGCAATCTCAAAACTATTCTTATTCCCCATGCCAAATTTCCCATTCCCTAAACTGTCGTGATATCTTTCTCTTTCGCTGCCAGAACTTCTTCTATTTTGGCAATGTACTTGTCCGTCAGCTTTTGAATTTTATCTTGCAAGTCCCGCGATTCATCTTTAGAGATATCGCTGCTTTTTTCCTGCTTGCGAATCGAGTCAACGGCATCGCGGCGGATATTGCGAATTGCAACTTTACCTTCTTCAGCAAACTTACCGGCCATTTTGACAAATTCTTGGCGTCTGTCGCTCGTCAGCGGCGGAATGTTCAAGCGAATAACTGAACCGTCATTGTTAGGCACGAGTCCTACATCTGACAGGGAAATCGCTTTTTCGATCGAGTTGAGTGCTGTGCGATCGAACGGTTGAACGGTGATCGTAGTCGCATCCGGCGTGCCGATATTGGCAAGGGATTTGATTGGAGTTGGAGAGCCGTAGTAGTCTACCATGACTCGATCGAGGAGGGAGGCGTTTGCCCGTCCCGTCCGAATAGTATTAAAAGACCGTTGAGTAGCCTCAACTGCCTTTTGCATATGATCTTCTGCATCAGCTAACTTCACAAAAACCTCCGACAAGGGTTCCAATAGATTCTCCCATTACAGCTCGGTAGATGTTGCCCGACACCGAGAGGTCAAATACCATAATAGGAATATTATTTTCTTTGCAAAGGGCGATCGCGGTACTGTCCATCACCCGCAAGTCTTGATTCAAGACGTGTCCGTAGGTGAGGGTTTGATACCTGCGCGCGTTGGGGTTGAGGTGGGGGTCAGAATCGTACACCCCATCTACCTTAGTAGCTTTAAAAATCACCTCTGCATCAATTTCAGCCGCCCGCAGAGCGGCTGTTGTATCCGTAGTAAAAAAAGGATTGCCAGAACCGGCACCAAAAATCACTACTCGTTTTTTTTCGAGGTGGCGAATCGCCCGCCGCCGGATGTAGGGTTCAGCTACTTCTTGCATGGCGATCGCCGATTGCACCCTGGTTGGCACTCCTACTTGTTCCAGGGCATCCTGCAAAGTGATAGCATTCATCACCGTAGCAATCATGCCCACATAATCAGCCGTTGCCCGATCCATCCCTGCCGAAGCAGCTTTCACCCCGCGAAAAATGTTGCCGCCACCGACAACAATAGCGATTTGAATACCTTCGGACACGACTTTGGCTACTTCCTGGGCGATCGACTGAACGACTATCGGATCGATGCCGTAGCCCAAGCTGCCCATCAGCGCTTCACCGCTGAGCTTCAGCAAAACTCGCTGATAAACCATCCCCATGCCGCCACTATTTTTTTACTCTGTTTGCCTCCACCATAAGATACCAGTACAGGTGCATTTTGAACATCAATTGCCCGGAACAGGCATCCGGCTTGTGCTGCAAGAGAATTTGTTTCTGGCGACGGGGCGGAGGTTGGTGAACCGGCCCTCCTAGCCTGTTCCACAACCGGATTAATTTTTTGTGGGGTGGGTACTCTTAGGGGGCCCCTAAAAGACTCAATCCTTGGGAACGAAATTAAGAGCAGCAGAATTCATGCAGTAACGCTGACCGGTCGGTTTGGGCCCGTCGTTAAATACGTGACCGAGATGAGAGTCACAGACAGCACACAGTACCTCCGTGCGGCGCATGAACAAGGTGTTATCCGGCTCACACTTGACATTTTCTTCGCTAACGGGAGCGTAGAAACTCGGCCAACCGGTACCGGAATCGAACTTTGTTTCAGATTTAAATAGCTCTGTGCCGCAGCAAATGCACTTATAAATTCCGGTTTTTTTGTTGTCGTGATATTCGCCGCTAAAAGCTCTTTCTGTCCCTTTTTTGCGGGTGACTTTGAACTGTTCTGGGGTGAGGAGCTGCTTCCATTCTTCTTCGGTTTTTTGAACTTTTTGAGTCATGATTTGATGTTGTGTTAAGATGTATTTAGCTGTTGAGTGTTGGCGGTTAACTGTTAACTGTTGAGTGTTGGCGGTTAACGGTATATTGCTAGTTAACTCATGCCTCCATTAATATTAACCTAATTGGCTCGATCTGAACATACCAGGGAAAAGGATTGTCCTTCATAGCCCTCCACTTTTCCTTAAAAACTTCCGCTTGCAAGTGATAATCTTGGGAATGATTGGGAGGCGAGTGCAATTTGAGATATAATGTCACCCGGTGCGGAGTTTCCACAGTGGAGGCGATCCAACAAGCAAAAGTATTTTCGCGATCGCACCCGCTAACAAAACTCAGTTGATGAGCCCGAATTCCCACAGAAACTAGAGATTTGGGAATTGGTTCGACTACAGTCAGAGTACAGCCCCAGTCGATCGCCTCGACGACAGTTACGGAGATCGGTTTAGCTGCAGAGAAATTCTTACAGCCAGTCAACAGGGCAACAGTGAAATTGCCAGGGCGATCGAAAATGTTCTCTTTGGTATCAAAGGCGATCGGCCTTCCCTCGGCCAACACCAACAGATTTTTGCACACCCGGTAAACTTCCTCTAAATTGTGGCTGACAAACAAAGTAATTCCCCGATAATTAACCAGAGTCTGCATTAACTCCCGTTCCAGTTGACTGCGCAAGTGAGTGTCCAAAGCAGAAAACGGTTCGTCTAACAGCAGCAAATCAGGAGAAGGGGCGATCGCCCTCGCCAAAGCCACCCGCTGCTGTTGGCCCCCCGAAAGTTCGTGCGGGTAGCAGTTTTCCAGTCCCGACATTTGCACCGAAATTAGTTGTTCTTTTACCCGAAGTTTTTGCTCGCCATCAGATAAATGCTGCAAGCCAAACGCAATATTTTGAGCAACACTCAGGTGAGGAAACAAAGCATAGTTTTGGAACAAAAAACCGATGCGGCGGTCCTTAGAAGGTACATTAATGCCCTGTGCTGAGTCAAATAAAACCTTGCCGTTGACTGCAATTTTACCGCTGCTGGGAGTTTCCAAACCAGCGATGCAGCGCAGAGTCATGCTTTTGCCGGAACCCGATGCGCCCAAAATTCCCAGGACCTCCGGACCGATATCGAAGCCAACATCCAAGACCAAGCCCGAGAGAGGTTTAAAAATGTTTAAACAAAGTCCGCTTTCCGGTTGTTTTGTTGTGGACTTTGTGGTAAAACAAGAGGCAGCTTTGGGAAAATTAGATTCCTGTTTTTGGCTCGAATTTAGTTGGGGCGATATCCTTTGTAAATCACTCCAAAAATTAACAGCAGTTAACACGCTCAAAGAAAGACTAAGAATAATCAAAACCCAAATAGCAGCTTGCCTCATATCCCCTGCTTCCACAGCAAAATAAATTGCCATCGGGATAGTTTGAGTTTGTCCGGGAATGTTCCCCGCTAACATCAGCGTCGCGCCGAACTCACCCAAAGCGCGAGCAAATGCCAGAATAGTTCCTGCTAAAATTCCCGGCCATGCTAGCGGCAACATAATTCGCCAAAATACTTGCCACTCCGACGCTCCCAAAGTGCGAGCAGCGTTGAGAAGATTGGCATCAATTTGCTCAAAAGCTCCCAAAGCAGTTTTGTACATGAGGGGAAAGGATACAACTGTGGCAGTAATTGCGGCCGCTTGCCAAGTGAAAATTATAGTTAAGTCGAATTGTAGCAATAATTGACCGATCGCCCCATTTCTCCCAAACAGCAGCAGCAGCAAAAACCCCACTACTGTCGGCGGCAAAACTAAGGGAGAAATGAAAATCCCTTCAATCAAAGCTTTACCTCTAATGCGAGTTAAAAGCATCCACCGAGCAGCGGCTATTCCCATAAAAAAGGTAATAAATGTCGCAATAGCCGAGGATTTTAGAGATATCCAGAGCGGAGAAAAATCAAATTCCATCTATAAATACATCCGCGTTAATCAGCGCTTATCTGCCATCATCAGCGGTAAAAAATCCCTAATTAGTTAGTTATCGCACCATGCCAAATCCGTATTTCTGAAATACTATTTTAGCCCGCTCGCCCGCTAAAAACTCAACAAACGCTTTACCATCAGCAGGATTGCGGCTGCTTTTCATAACTGCTAGGGGATAAACTATTGGCGAGTGCAAATTTGTCGCAGCCGTGGCGCGTACCGCGACTTTTGGCGATGCTTTGGCATCAGTCGCATAAACTATGCCAGCATCAGCGTTACCGCTTTCGACGAATGTCAGCACTTGGCGGACGTTATTTCCTAGCACTAATTTTGGTAAAACTTGCTGCCACAATCCCAGCTTACTTAGCATTTCCTGAGCATATTGTCCGACAGGTACGCTCTTGGGTTCGCCGATCGCAATTTTCTTAATTCTGGCCTCGGTCAACTGTTTAAAATCGCTCAAAACTAAGCCATTTTTAGGAGTAATCAAAACCAGGCGATTTGTCAGCAAATTCCGGCGCGTCTCGTTAAGGAGCAAATTAGCTTGCTGCAAAGCATCCATTTGTTTGGTAGCGGCGCTCAAGAATACATCTACCGGGGCTCCTTGCTGAATTTGCTGCTCTAGAGCACCGGAAGCACCAAAATTATAAGTAATAGTCACATTGGGATTGCTGCCTTGATAAACAGTCTTGATTTTTGCTAAGGCTGGCGACAGACTGATAGCAGCAGATACAGTTAAAGACGTGCGCTGCACGGTCGCGACTGGAGAAACGCTCTGAAATAAGTTCCAACCAATCAGCAGTGCTAGCGCCGCGATGGCTGCGAAAATCAAATTGAGAATGGGTGTATTTTTTAAGTTCACCGAAAATAGTTTTGAATTTTAATTTTGAGTTACTCCGAAACCACTATAAAACTATCTTCTTCTCTTTCTTGCTTTGCGCCGCTTCGCTTACGCGCGGCTTCGCCTAACGCGTCGAAAGCGGTTCGTTAACAGAACTTAGGCGCTACTTAAAGCGAGAAGGTGCGCAGTGCGCACCTACATAATTAGTCCAGGATTATCATCTTCTAAGGACTGATGACTCCTGACTAATGACTACGATCGCCACTTGATAGAACAGCCGATGGCCTCTGTACTCGAAGGCTCTACGGGTTCGCTTTTGAGCAATTGGTCGATCGCACTCCGCAGATAAGACACCGCCACCGCCGGATCGTCGGCGTTGTCGTCAATTAAACCTTTATAGCGCAATCTGCCGTCTTGGTCTAACAAAAAAACCTCCGGCGTTTTAGAAGCCCCAAAACTTTCAGCCACATCTTGAGCAACATCTCGGATGTACGGGAAGTTGAGTTGATTGTTGGCTGCAAAAATTTTCATGTTCTCAAAACTATCGTCGGGATACTGGTTTGGATCGTTTGCATTAATCCCGATTAAAGTAACATCTCGATCTTGAAAATCTGCTTGAAGTTCTTTCATACGATTGAGATACAAATGCACGTAAGGGCAATGATTGCACATAAATATCACCGCAATCGCCCGAAATTTTTCTAAATATCGAGATAAATGGTGAACGTCTTCGTCAACTCCCGGCAGTTCAAAATCGGGAGCATAGCCGTTAATGGGAGTGCCTGTTGTTTCCATTAGTAAACTCATTTTTTGAGGAGGTGAAGAGCAGTTTTGCAAGCATGAAAGATGAAACTGTCAGTGCGAATAAAATTGGCTGTTTTTTGCTTTAGCTTAATTTTAGCCTTGCCAACAGCCTATTTTGATTCGTACTGCGCGATTTATCCCTCGTCTGGCTTTAGCCAACCTTGAGCCAGAGCTTGATATCCAATAAGTTTGTATGCTAATTTGGCAGCGGTAAATTCTGAGACTACAGAATCTAGAACAGGTGCTAATTCCATAATGTCACACCCGATTACTTCGTAGGACTCAAAGATGCGGCGCAAAAATCCGGTGAGGGAATACCAATTTAACCCGCCCGGTTCGGGTGTGCCCACCCCTGGAATTAAAGTCGGATCGATGCCGTCTAAGTCTATAGTCAAAAATACTCGCCCCGTTGTGATGCTGGCAATTGCCCGATCGGCCCAATCCGGTTGAGTAGCGATTTCCCTAGCTCGAATCACGTTTAGCTGTTTTGCTTTAATCAAGTCTGCTTCTTCTTTGCAGATAGCGCGAATCCCGATTTGCAGTGTCGGTAAGCCCATATCTACAATACGCCGCATCACGCAGGCGTGGTTGTGGATCGAGCCTTCGTACTCGTGCCGCAAGTCGCCGTGGGCGTCGATTTGCACGACTGTGAAAGGTTCATCCGGGTATGCTTGGCGATAACCTTCGACAACCCCTGCAGTGATGCTGTGTTCGCCTCCGAGGGAGATGACAAACTTATTTTCCGTAACTAGCTGGTGGACCGAGGCTTGGGTGACTCGCAGCATTTCTGAGGATGAAACCCGTTGACTGTTGCGAGTATCGGCGATCGGCTCTTTTGTATAAATTCCGACATCGTAGCAAACTTCGGAATCTAGTTCTTCGTCGTAGCACTCGAGTTGATGAGAAGCTTCTAGAAGTTTCGCCGGTCCGTTTTCGCACCCCCGGCGGTAAGTGGTGGTAGCTTCGTAGGGAATTGGTAAGATTACTACTTTGGCGGTGTCGTAGTCTGGTACAATTTCAGACCCCAGAAACGGTACGACGGCAGTGGAAACGATCGTTGGCATAAGGGAAATTTCAATAAGGCAAAGAAGTCAGCATCTTTAATCCTGACATAATATCGGCTCTAACTGCAAAGTCAGAACGAATAAGGAAGAAGGAAGAGAAATTAACCGCAGAGAGCGCGCTCGGGCGCTGAGGTTCGAGGGAAAAAAGGCTATTGATTTATGTCCTAGCGGTTACCTCGAATTGCGATACGGTTTTTAGTAATGACTTGAGTCCTTTGCAGCCTTGCATTCATCTAAAATCTAAAATCTAAAATCTAAAATCTAAAATCCCATGACATCTTCTACTCCCACTCCGTCAACAGTTGCTGCACCTCAAACTTGGTTGTGGAAAGGCTTTCCGATTTGCTACCAGGCTGCGGGTTCCCAGGGGCCTGCGGTGGTGTTTGTCCACGGTTTTGGTGCGTCTTGGGGCCACTGGCGCAAGAATTTGCCGGCGCTGGCTGCTGATTGCCGCTGTTATGCGATCGACCTCATCGGTTTTGGCGGTTCTGCTAAACCCCAGCCCAAGCTTGAAATTGACTATACTTTTGAAACTTGGGGACAGCTAATTGCTGATTTTTGTCGGGAAGTTGCGGGCGGACCGGCTTTTTTGGTGGGAAATTCGATCGGCTGTGTGGCAATTATGCAAGCGGCTGTGGATTTTCCCGACATTGCTGAGGGCGTCATTTTACTCAATTGTTCCCTGCGCTTGCTGCACGATCGCAAACGCGCCGAATTGCCTTGGTATCGCAGTTTTGGAGCCCCCCTCGCACAAAAAATTTTAAATGTCAAGTGGATAAGTCAATTATTTTTTAAACAATTAGCAACGCCAAAAACAGTAAAAAAAGTGCTTTTGCAAGCTTATCACCGTCCTGAATCTGTCACCGACGAACTCGTAAATATGCTGCTGGAACCTGCCAAAGACAGCGGCGCAGTAGAAGTATTTGTGGCATTTATCAGTTATTCTCAAGGGCCGCTACCGGAGGATTTGTTGCCGCGTCTGAGCTGTCGGGCTTTGATTTTGTGGGGCACGGACGACCCTTGGGAGCCGATCGCTTTGGGGCGAGAATTAGCAAAGTTTCCGGCTGTTGAAAAGTTTATTCCTTTGGAGGGAGTGGGCCATTGTCCCCAGGATGAAGCGCCGGAATTGGTCAATCCTATTTTACTCGATTGGATTAAAGAGCGATCGGCTTTTGCGGAAAATTAGTGCTTTTGCTCCTTTCATCTGCGTGAATCTGCGTCTATCCATTGTCATCTGCGGTTACCAAATTCTCTTTTTTAACCGCAGATGGGGGCAGATAAACACAGATTCACGCAGATGATTTATATCAATTTCGGTTGCAACATCGGGGATTGACTGTTGACTGGATTTTACTATTCCGATGCTACCGAAATTGATATTACACGAATATGAAACTATCAGGGGTAAACTGACCTTGAATGACAGCTATTTGATCGGATGTACCAGCCAAATTGATGGAGTTACCCACAATATTGTAGTTGGAAAGGCTGCCACGTAACTGAATTCGATCGATTCCTTGTTGAAAATCTTGAATCGATGCAAATCCTGTTCCACTATAGTATGTCTTGGTGGCATCACCGAGCACGAAAATATCTCTACCTCGACCCCCAATCAGCACATCCGTTTCATTGCTTCCCGGTGTAGCACTCAATGGATTTACTCCAATTAGGGTATCATTGCCACGCAAACCAGAGAGTGTATCGTTACCATCTCCTCCTACTAAAGTATTGTTTTGGATGTTTCCGGTAAGGACATCTACATTGGGAGTACCTGTGACATTAAGGAAATTCTCTACAGTCAAATTCAGGGTCCCGATACCGGGTAGATTGTTAACCGCTAAACGATTCTGCGACAAATCCACATTTATAGACGCTGTGCCGCTACCTGTAGAAGCATCGATGGTATTAATCTGTCCTAAAGGAGCAATTATTTGTTCTATATTTTGCAGGGTATCTGTACCTGCTGCGCCTTTATCTACAATACCTCGAGCTTTAATGGTAATGCCATTGCCGAGGGAAAGATAGCTGATTGTGTCTGTGCCTGTTCCTCCATTTATGCTATCTGTGCCGCTACTGCCTAGGATGAAGTTATCTAAACTATCTCCGGTAATATTGTCGTTTCCTGCTGTGGTGCTGATACTGTTAGCTGGCTGAGGGGGTTGAGTTTGGTTTTGGGGAGGTAGAGCAGAAATGGTAAGTTGTGCGCCTTGGTTTTGGGGAGGTGGATTGCCCGGTACTCCTTGATTTTGGGGAGGAAGATTGCCCGGTGCGCCTTGATTTTGCCCTGGTGGATTGCCCGGTATTCTTTGATTTTGGGGAGTATTTCCCGGTGCGCCTTGATTTTGAGGAGGATTGCCCGGTGCATTGATTGAATTAGGAAATAGTGGGGGCATGGTGTAATTACCTCGATGAGTTTTATAAGTTTGATTCAGTTGTCAGGCTAAAGGAATTAATTCTCGATCGCCCTTTGAGTTGGTCGCTACAATCATTAAGCTGGTTCAAGATGGCATTTATCCACGTGCTAGGATTACAGTTTTGTAATGGGGAGAAATTAGGGTTTTTCGGAATTTTGAGGTAGATTACGATCGCCGGGTGGACGCGGTGGAATGCCCAAAAGTTGAATCAACTCTGCTTCGGTGACTCCCAACTTTTTCGCCGCACCGGGAATATCTAAAGGAGGACCCGGCGGTGGGCTGGGCGGGCGATTATTTTCACTTGGTGGTTCGGGCGGTTTGGCGGGTAGCCCCAAAGCTTCGATTAACTCGGCTTCGGTGACTCCTAATTGTTTGGCAGCAGCGGCAAAATCTATACGGGGCGGGTGTCTGCGCTCTTGGCTGGGTTCGGGTTGGCTCTGGGCTAGTACAGTATTAGAATTAGCTGTAGTCCGATCGGGAAAAGTCAAGCTGCTAAACCCCAGCAGCAAGGCTGTAGCAGGTAGTGCGAGCAGTGAAGCAATTTTCATGAGAGTTACGATCGCTAATCCAAAAATGTTGACAGCTGAATTAAACTCCCAAAACATTACCTGCCACACTGCGGATGGATTACAGTTTTGTAATTTAAGTAAATCTATGATGGCGGTATAATCGCAACCGAATCGGTAAATCTATGAATGTTCTATACATTGAAGATGAAGAAAAAATCGCTAATTTTGTTTGTATCGGCTTGAAAGAACAAGGTTTTGTTGTGGATTATTGCGATAATGGCAATGAGGGCTATGGGCGGGCGATGGATAATCAATACGATGCGATCGTCCTGGATATTGTATTGCCGGGAAAAGATGGATTATCTATTCTCAAACATCTGCGAAAGGCTGGACGCAATGTACCCGTGATTTTATTAACTGCTCGCAATGAACTAGACGATCGCATTGAAGGGTTACATCTCGGTGCTGATGACTATTTGGCTAAACCGTTTTTTGTTGAGGAGTTAGTTGCTCGGATTTATGCTGTGGTGCGGCGTGCTGCGGGCGATCGGCAAAATATTCTGAGCGTTGGCCCAGTTAAGCTCGATCGCATTCTCCGAGAAGTTACTTGCGATCGCCATGCGGTAGAACTTACAACTCGCGAGTTTAATCTGTTGGAATATCTAATGCGATCGCCTGGCCGGGTACTCACCCGCACGCAAATCCTCGAACATATCTGGGGTTATGATTTTAATCCGAATACGAATGTGGTAGATGTATGTATTCAACGCATTCGCAAGAAAATTGAACCGATCGGCGGTACAGGATGGATTGAGAGCGTGCGCGGCGTTGGCTATCGGTTTCGCAAACCAGATTCCCCATCGTGAAATTGCAATCTTTTCGCTTTCGCATTGCTCTATCATCTGCTGTTCTAGCAAGTATTGCTCTCATTGGCTTTAGTATTGTTTCGTGGTGGTTGATTTACGATGCTAAGGTCAAGCGTCTTGATGCTGAAATCAAGAATCAGTTAGTCCAATCTACCCGCCCGCAATCGACTCAATGGGATGTTTATAATGATTCTTTGCCATCAGTTTTGGGCATGAATGATGGAAAAACAACCGTGGCTTTGCTGGTGACTGACAGAGATGGTAATTTGCTCTACCGATCGAGCCAGTGGCAAGATGGGATTGATGCCAATTCACTATGGCGATCGCTGCCGCAACCCCCTCCCGATCTTCCCAGAATACCTTTTCAATTAGAACCTCCCCCTCCACCACCTCCACCCTATCTACTACCTCCCCATCGATCCGATTCATTGTCACCGAGAGAAAGAAGACCCCCGCGCGATCGGCTTCCTCAATTCGATCGACCGCATTTTCCTCGAGTTTTCAAAGCTAAACTAGCAACCCAGCGTACTAGCACGGCAGTTTGGCGTGTGGGCGCGACTCATTCTCCTCAGACTCAAATAGCAATCGCTGTTAACTTACAAGCGATCGATCGGGAAATGGCATCGATTCGCAATATCTTTCTATTTTCTATTCCCGTAGTGCTTTTACTCGTGGCCAGTGGAGCTTGGGTCATATCGCGGAGTATGCTATACCCAATTGGGCGACTCACGATGGCTATTCGCAATGTTACGGTACAAGGGCTAGATCGGCGCGTCCCTGTCGGATCAACGGATATAGAGTTTGTAGAATTAATTTTTGTGTTCAATCAAATGTTAGAACGTCTGGAGCGAAGTTTTAAACAAGCTTCTCGTTTTAGTGGAGATGCTGCCCACGAGTTAAAGACTCCGCTGGCAATTTTGCAAGGCCAACTAGAACGGGCTTTGCATCAAGTGGAATCGGGTTCTGAGGCGCAGCAAACCCTGAGTAATTTATTGGATGAAGTGCGCCGTTTGAGTGAAATTACCCGTAAACTTCTCTTACTTTCTCTAGCCGATGCCGGACGTATGGGTTTACATTTGGTTGAGGTGAATATGTCGGCTTTGCTATCGGAAATTGCCGAAGATATGGAGCTGCTAGCACCGCATTTAGATGTGCAAATGGCAATTAATCCCAATTTATATATCAAGGGCGATCGCGATTTGCTGGTGCAGGTTGTGCAAAATCTGGTTGGTAATGCGATTAAATATAATTTACCGAAGGGTTGGCTCAGGTTACAGGCTAACTGTCAGGGAAAAAAAGTAATTGTGAAAATTGTCAATAGTTCTCACGATATTTCTTTGAGCGAGCGCGATCGCATTTTTGAGCGCTTCCATCGCGGCGACTCGACTCAGATCCAAAAAATAGAAGGATCGGGATTGGGGCTAAGCTTAGCAAGGGAAATCGCACGGGCCCACGGCGGCGACATCCAACTAGATGCTGCAATACTTGGTCAAACAGCATTTATACTGAGTTTACCTGTGGGCGATCGCGATTAACCTTATAGTAGTGAAGCAGGACGAGTTATCTTAGCTAAGACTTTGGCTAATTCTGATTTTAAAGTTAGCAGTATTGAAGATGACATTTACTGCTGAGGTTTATCACTTCAACCTGTGACAACAAATGCGTGATTGTCCCCGGAATCAATGACTTCCCCAATTTCTCCCGATCGCCGTTTTTTCAAATATCGAGTTGCTCTGCTAATCAGCATTACTGTCATTATCCCTGTAGGTTATGTAGTGAGATTTTCTCGCGGCCCTGCACCGGAATGGTTCAACGACTTTTTTGGGAGCATAGCCTATGAGGTATTTTGGATTTTGCTGGTAGTTCTGATCTTGCCGCGATTTTCGCAAGTTAAGGCGGCTGTAGCTGTGTGTCTAGCTACTTGCGGAGTAGAGTTTCTCCAACTGTGGACACCTCCGTTTTTACAAGCAATGCGAGCTACTTTACCCGGAAGGCTGATTTTGGGAAATCACTTTACTTGGTCAGATTTTATCTCTTATTTTGTGGGGAGTTTTTTAGGTTGGTTGTGGGTGCGATGGCTTCATTTCACTTGCTTCCGCTTGTAAGTTGTACTGCATTTAAATTGTATATTTCGATGACCAGAGCAAAAGTCAAATGCTCTCCCCATCAGCTCCTCGAACGCGTTAGACAATGTAGATGCACAAAAGCTTAATGATATGGTTGGGGTTATTTTCACTTTAGCTAAGCGATCGGGTTAACTTAGAATTGAGAGTTTTTAGGAGTTGAAGTGGGAGCTATATTTCCGCGCTCTCGCCATAGCAACAACGGAATGCTTAAGGTTCCTAAAATCATCACAACTCCCGTCAGAATCCAAACGAGCACGCGATTGGGGCGATAATCACCTCGCTCAATTTGCCAGAAAACTCGATTATAACGCCATGCTGCTAAGGCAATGACCGCAATGCCAAAAACGACCATACTCAGCCCTAAAGTTTCCGAGTTGAAGAAGGGAGGGGCGGAAACTTCTTTCTGAGTCACTGTAGCTTGAAATTGACGGAGAAATAAACTGAACCGAGAGATTGCCAACCCAAAACCAATTAAAGCCAGTGAAGTTCGCAACCATGCAAGAAACGTGCGTTCATTTGCTTGATGTTCTCGCTGTCGGTCTATTTTAGGACTGTTGTTCATCAACCCTACCTTTATAAAATATCTTAAAATTTCCCTCGTTGATTATGGTTTCAGTTCTGATTGCGGAGGGAAGTATCGGTATGGCGATCGTGATTCATTATCACCAAAAAAGATAGTATCAGTAAATCGACAAAAAAGCGATCGCCTCCATCTCTACCCACAGAAAAGAAGAGGACACAGCATTGCTGTGTCCCTACAAATACTGCGGTTAAAACCCAGTTTAAAAAGACTTAAAGTCCCCGCGAGACAGATTTTTTTTGCTCAGCCAATCCTGACCCAATCTGATTGTCACGTCCGACTGCAAAGAACCGGTACTCTCAACCAGCACATCCCCAAAACCCAAAAACTGCCGAATCGCTTCAGCACCTTTAACATCGCCGTCTTGAGCTACTACAGTAGTTACCTCCAGCGGTTCGGGCCAAGCTTTATAAACCTGAACATTCCGATAGCCAGCGCGAGTCAGAGTATTGACAAAATCTTCAACAGCCGATGGATCTCCGGTACTATCTTGAATCGCCACCTTCAGAAAAGTCGCATCAACATTTTCAATTTGCCAAGTATTTTGGCCGAAGTCAAAATGTTTCGCCACCAGAGTTTCGATGCCATTTTGGTCTGGCAACCAAAAACTAGCCTTGTAATCCTTAGAATCGCTGAATCTGCCGGGAACCATCAACATCTGCACGCTAGCGCGATCGGTTTTAGTAGCAAAACCAGCCAAAGCCACCAATTCTTCTATACTCAAATTTGTGTCAAGGTGAGACTGAATCACCGATAAAATCTTCGGTAGTCGAGACAGTAAACCTATATTAACTTCTTGTTCCACAAAAGCCCGCATCAACAATTGTTGCCGCTGCACCCGCCCGATATCCCCCAAATCGTCGTGCCGGTAAAGCAAATATTGCACGATTTGTTCGCCGTTGAGGTTCTGCTTGCCAGCCTTTAAATCTATATATAAATGCTGGCTTTCATCGGTATACTTCATGTCTTTAGGGACATTAATAGTAATGCCACCAAGTGCATCTACCAAGCTTTTTATGCCTTGAATATTGACTGTGACATACCGGTCAATTCCCACGCCGCCTAAGAGTCCGCTGACTGATTTGGCTGACGAAGCCGGGCCGCCGTAGTAATTGGCTTCGTTGATTTTCACGACACCCCTGCCTTCAACATAGGTGCGGGTGTCTCGCGGAATGGAAAGCACGCTTAACTTTTTATTTTGAGGGTCAAATCTAACCAACAGCATGGTATCGGTTAACCCTTTGAAAGAGTTTTGCCAGACATCGTATCCCTGCTCCTTATCGGGATGGCCGTCGAGGTCTGAACTGAGAACTTTAAGTCCTAAAACTAAAATATTAACTGGGCGAGTCAGCTCCGGCATCTTCATGCTGAGCTTTGCCATGTCGCCTTGAGAAAATACCGCCGCTTCTTCAGGGCTCAACTTTTGTTGCTGAAGTGGCGTTGTGGAAAGGGAGACGGCTAGCAACGCTCCGGCTGTAGCTGAGAGCATGGCTACTCCAGCCAAACCAAAACCAAAACCCAGCCAACGGCCTCGATGGGGCTGGTTCGATTTTTTGGTTGAAGGTTGAGCAGTTGATTGTTGGATAGGGTCTTGATTAGGAATTTTTTGAGCTGGCACTGGCTTCCTCACACACAACAAAAATAAAAAAGATAATGGCAATATGTAGTATCAAGCTGAAGACGCACTCAATCAAGAGGGTAGGGGCTTAAAAGAACCCTAAATTATGATAAATGTTTGCCCACCACTTGCTCGGCTACGCGGCTAATTCCGGGCAACCATAGCGGTTGACGCTTCCAGAGGCGAACCATCAGTCCCACAGCAACGATGAAATAGCTGGTTGTTAGCAGGCTACTCATTAATAACATGGGAAGTGTCGGAGATTCCGCAGAAATCGCTCCAGCTTCTAAAAGAATATGTCCTAAGAGCCAACTAAAAGCAAGGGCAATTGCCAAGCGGCTGACGGCTTTGCGTTCGGGGCTGCCCTGACGACGGTAAAGAGTCCACAGGGCGGGGAAAAAGCCGATGACTGGGATCATTAATACAAACAGACTTGCACGATCGAGTTCAGGATTGTCTAAGGGATCTCTATTTTTCATAATTCGCTACTCAAAATTTGCAGAAGGTCAGATTTTGCACAAAAGTTATTAGTTGGACGTAAAATTTATATCCTAAACCAAAATTGGGATAGCAGGGCTGGTGCGATCGCAAAACTTGTCTGTCAGAGGCAAAATTTTGCGGCACTCCGCCGAGGGCGATCGAGCGTTGGCAACTTTTCGGCCCGGAGAGCCGTATTTTGATAAACTGGATACAGCACAGGACACAGGAGAACAGACGCAAGCCATGACCCAATCCCAAAAACCGATCGTTATTGCTCCATCCATATTATCAGCCGATTTTAGCCGTCTCGGAGAAGAGATTCAGGCTGTCGATCGAGCTGGGGCTGACTGGATTCACGTAGATGTGATGGACGGTCGCTTTGTTCCTAATATTACTATCGGGCCGCTGATTGTTGAGGCAATTCGCCCTGTTACTAGCAAGGTGATCGATGTCCACTTGATGATTGTGGAGCCGGAGAAGTACGTGGAAGACTTCGCTAAGGCTGGTGCTGACATTATTTCGGTTCACGCCGAGCATAATGCTTCGCCTCACTTGCACCGCACCCTCGGCCAAATTCGGGAATTGGGCAAGCAAGCTGGTGTAGTTCTTAATCCTTCGACGCCGCTGGAGTTGATCGAGTACGTGCTGGAACTTTGCGATTTGGTGCTGATTATGAGCGTGAATCCCGGCTTTGGCGGTCAAAGTTTTATCCCGGCGGTGCTCCCGAAAATTCGCCAGTTGCGCAAAATGTGCGACGACAAGGGCCTCGATCCTTGGATTGAGGTGGATGGCGGTTTGAAGGGGAACAATACTTGGCAAGTTCTGGAAGCGGGCGCAAATGCGATCGTGGCTGGTTCTGCTGTGTTTAAGGCCAATGATTACGCAGCGGCGATCGAGGGTATCCGCCACAGCAAGCGTCCGACTCCAGAGTTGGCTGCAGTCTAATCAAAAATTCGATCGTGTCCGGCGAATTACCCACAATCAAAGTGGTTTGTAGTGAGGACTTTAGTCCTTATTGGCTCAAAGATTTAAGAAAAAACTGAACCTCACTACAAACTTATGATGGTTAGATCGCCGGACTTAATAATTGACACTCTCCGTGCACTCATCAGCGGGGATTCTTGGTTCTGGCGACACACCTTAAAACTAGCTATCCTTACGGCAATACTTAAACCAAATACCCGTTCGATTGAACCAAGTATCGAGCCTAATTTAGTTAGTCCCAGAGGATTTTATCTCCCCAAGCGTTCGAGAATTACTTCTTTTGTTCCCGTATGCCCTACGGTACGGTTTAATTTCCAAAAGTTTACTTTTCTGGTTTTAGCTTACGTTAGTTAGCCTAGCTGTTTTTTTCGTAGTTTTCGCCACCCACTAACTATTATTATTTCCCGACCAGTCGTTTGAGCTTGGTGTCTCATGTGTATCGGCGGTTATTCTACCTGTAGTAGACTGTCATTATACTCTATTTTTAATAAAATACAGTGAAATTTGAAAAATAAATATTTAAGTGAGTAAACGCTTATAAGGTAGGCAATTAATTAAAGCCGTCCTATTAAGAAGGGGCTTTAGACCCAATTTCTTGGTAAGCCGATCTAGTTCAGAGAAAATTAAATTTTGAAAAAGGCGATCGTATATTTTGAGTCATATCAAGTCCGATGCAAGATACAATCGGACTTGATATCATTTGGTTGAAATACTTACAGGATTGCAAAATCTGCAACATTAATCAGCCCTGTTGACACATTGCTGAGAGTTGCTAACAGTTGACCAGAATCGGTAACTCGGATCGAAGTAGAATTATTTTCTACAGTAATGCTCAGTTGCGAGAAACTTAAACCGCCTGTCAAGCCGATCGTATCGCGACCATCTTGAAAGTCTAAAATAGTCTCGCGGCCGTTGTCGATACCTAAGATAAATCGATCGTCCCCAGTACCTCCGATCAAAGTATCATTCCCCTCATCTCCAAATAACCAATCCTCCCCAGCACTACCCAGTAAACTGTCTTCATCCTTGCCGCCATAAAGAGTATCGTTTCCAGCATCACCGTTGACGGTATCGGAACCTTCATTCCCAAACAACAAATCGTTGCCCAAACCACCACACATTTGGTCTTGACCGCCAGCGGAGCCGATCGCCAGAGGGCTGCCAATATCCCCGTACATAGTATCTTCTCCGTCGGCACCACAGAGAGTATCGCTGCCCTCATCCCCAAACAGCACGTCGTTGCCCAAGTCTCCCAGGGCCAAATCATCACCCTTGCCGCCACGCACTGTATCGTTGCCATTACCGCCAGAAAGGGAATCTTCGGCTTCTTGCCCGTTGAGGTAATCATCGCCACTGAGGCCAAATAGCAAATCGCGACCTGTAGAATCGATGTCTAAAGGGTTAAGATTACCACCGTATAAGGTGTCGTTACCCTCATCGCCAATTAAAGTATCGCTCTGTTTGTCTCCCAAAATTATGTCGTCATCTTTGCCACCGTAAGCAACATCTTCATTCTCGCCCCCAAAAATTAAATCATCTTTAGCACCCCCGTTGAGGTAATCATCGCCCTCATTGCCAAACAGCACGTCGCTATCTTTGGCAGAGGGAAGAATGGTTAGATTTCCTAGATCGATGCCGAGGTAAGATCCGCCATAAATATTGTCATTGCCAGTAAAGCCAATCTCCAAGTCGTTACCATTTAAGCCGTCGATATTGTCATTGCTAATCGAACCCTCCAGAATGTCGTCGCTTTCTGTACCGTTGGTGGTGCTATTTGTTTGGTTGGGGCCGCGAATAGCAGTCTGGCTGGGAAAGGTTATCTGCTTGCAAATGCAATCTTCGTCTTGAGTTTCCGTTGGAGTCGCCGTCGGAGTTTCCGTTGGAGTTTCCGTTGGAGTTGGAGTCGGCGTTGGAGTTTCCGTTGGAGTCGGCGTTTCCGTTGGAGTCGGAGTTGGAGTTGTTGGCGGAGTTGTTGGCGGAGTTGGAGTCGGAGTTGGAGTCGGCGTTTCCGTTGGAGTCGGAGTTGGAGTCGGAGTTGGAGTCGGCGTTTCCGTTGGAGTCGGTGTCGGTGTCGGTGTCGGCGTTTCCGTTGGAGTCGGAGTTGGAGTCGGAGTTGGAGTCGGAGTTTCCGTTGGAGTTGGAGTTGGAGTTGGAGTCGGAGTTGGAGTCGGCGTTTCCGTTGGAGTCGGAGTTGGAGTTGGAGTTGGAGTTGGAGTTGGAGTTGGAGCTGGAGTTGGAGTTGTTGTCGGCGTTGGAGCTGGAGTTGGAGCTGGAGCTGGAGTTTTTGTCGGCGTTGGAGCTGGAGTTGGAGCTGGAGTTGTTGTCGGCGTTGGAGCTGGAGTTGGAGCTGGAGTTGGTGACACAAAATCGTCATTTACGATCGTAGCAGTGGCCGTGCTGGTGGTGATAGTCGAACTTTCCGGCGCTGCGGTCAAATTTGGGTTGCTGAGGGTGACGGTAATTGTCTCGTCAGGTTCAACTGCGGTTTCGCCCAAGACATCCACAGCAATAGTTTTAGTTGTTTCGTTGGCGGCAAAGGCGATCGTCCCTGTGGCGGTAGTAGCCCCGGCAGCATTGATATTATTGTAGTCTGCGCCGTTGCTCGCGGTACCAGCGATCGCATAATTTACTGTACTCGCTACCCCCGTGCCACCGCTGCGAGTAACGGTGAAGGTGACAAGTTTAGTGCCGGAATTGCCTTCAAGTAAGGAACCTGTGGCTGGATTTGTGAGTGCGATCGCATAAGCAATCGAGTCATTGGCTGCAATAGTCACCGTAGCATTGCTGCTGGCCGGTGCGATCGCATAATTCCCATTTGCCAAGTTCAGTCGCAGCGTTTCTGCCAACTCCGGTATAGCGTCATCAACCGGAGTCAGAATCACATCCACAAAGCTTTGCCCGTTGGGAATAGTGACGGGAAAGGTACTGCCCAGATTGTAGTCAGCAGCAACAGCGGTACTGCTGCCATCAATGGCGAGATTCACCGTCAAATTACCGACTGTGCTATCACTGCGGCTAAGGCGGAAAGTGCCTGTGTCGATCGGGTTTTCCGAGGCTGAATTATCGAACGCGGTGATGCTAACAATCTGCTGTACTTCCACAGCGCCGATGTCAACAGCACTGCCAGAAGGCCGAGTTAAGCCGCGCTGATCCGTAGCAGGTGCGATCGCGCTATTACCCCTGTCAAGAGCAGGGCTTCCAGGGAGTAAGACGTGTGTCTGCGTGGGGCCGCCGTTATTTGCCAGCGCTGCTAGCCCAGGAGTTGGGTTAACAATGTCGCTGCCCGTGCCAAGCGTACCCGTGTTGCCCGTCAGGCTGCCGATCAGATTGTTGTTATTCCCGGTAATGTTGCCTGAAACGTCGGGCTGGATAGTTCCTGCTGCGGTCGAAGCATCTAAGTTACCGGCGATGATGGTATTTCTGAGGGCGATCGTACTAGATTCGGTGAATATGCCACCGCCATTGTCAATGAAGCCGTTGTTGGCGTCTGAGTCGGCCGTGTTATTGGTGATGGTGCTGTTAGCGATCGTTCCCGTAGTACCGCTCCACCAAATAGCACCGCCTTTTTGTACGGCCGTGTTGCCCGAAAGCGTACTGTTAGTGATGTTGAGAGTGCCGTTGCTGTAGATTGCGCCACCTCCGGAAAAAGAACCTGTTGCATCACTTGCTTTGTTGCCGGAGAAAGTGGTGCTAGCGATGGTAAGCGCACCTTCGTTATAAATGCCGCCGCCACCTTGGACCGTCACCTCATTGTTGGTGATACTGCTATTAGTAATGCTGAGTTGGTTCTGGTTTCTGATGCCTGCGCCGCCGAACGCAGTCGCCTTGTTATTGCTGATGATACTGCTGTCAATTGTCCCCAGAGTATTATTGAATATCGCCCCGCCACCGCCCGCTGTATTCAGGGAATTGAAGGTGCTGCCAGTAACGGTCATTTGAATCCCGCTATTGTAGATGGCACCGCCTGCGTTGGCTTGGTTGTTTTGAAAAGTACAGTTGGCGACTGTCAAAGTGCCTTCGTTGAAGATGCCGCCGCCGTTGGCACCTGGGATCTTCCCCCCTGATATAGTCGCGCCGGAGATGCTGAAGGTATTGCCGCCAAGGACGTGAAACACCCGATCGTTCCAATCTGCAGCAGTGTTGATAGTTGTGTTACCAGTGCCTGCACCCGTAATAGTGAGGTTTTTGGTAATGTCGAGGTCGCCAGTCGCGCCCAAGTCTTCGTTCACACCAGCAAGAGTCAGCGTGAAAGTACCCGTCGGCAGATTGATGGTGTCGCCTGTGGCAGAGTAACGAATCGCTTCCCGCAAAGAGATGCCAGCACCTCCGCCCAAAATGCCGTTATCTTCATCGGTGGTAGTCGTGACGTTGATGGTAGCTAAAACGCGATCGTAACTGGCGATCGCATCAAGGGTGAATGCCAAAGGTGTCTCAATCGAACCAATTGTTACTTCTAAATCCCAGTCACCGCCTAAGAAAGCACTTCCTGTCAGGTTTTTGGAAGCAGCGATGTCTGCACCTGTGAGTTGATTGAGGCGTTGCAAGAACGATCGTCCGGCTATCGGTGGGGCGATTTCTGCCGCCACGTTGCAACCGTACAGGAGGATATCGGCTGACGGGGCTAAAGCCTTTTTCCACTGCTGAAGTCGATCGGCATATTCGTCTAGGTTGTCAGAATTTAGCTGAATTGACCCCAGTTGCAAATTTCCAGGCCCGCCGTGAGAAACAATGTGGACAGCGGAAATATCCGTGTAGCTAGCTAATAACTCTGTAATTTGCTCGACTCCATCCCCCGCCCGATCCAGTATAAAAATCTCTTTCCTTGGTTCGGCGCTTGGTGCAAGGCTTTGGTAATCTTCAACGGTTGGGTCAATGAAAACTATTTGCGTAATTTTTTCCACGATCGATTTTCCTCCTAGATGCAAGGGAAATGGAGCTTAAAAGCCGCGATCGTCTTGCCAAAAGAATTCAAATTAGTATTGATAAATAATCATTTGAATCCACTAGCTAGGTTTGGGAAAGCTTGTAAAAGGCAAGATATAATCCTTAAGTCCTAAGCAGCTTAAAGTCTTAATAAGACAACACAAGGAGCAAATTTGTTCCCCGTCGTAAAAATTCGTCAGTAAATATAGCGATCGACCCGATCGCGCATTCGAGCCCCGACTTCTTTAAGAAATCGGGGCTCCGTTCTGTTTTTTCAGGTGGGCTTTCTTATTTGGAGATACTAGCGAGAATGCTTTCCATCTCAGAAAGCTCGATCGCCCCGGAGAAAGTTTGACCGTTGATAATAAAGAAGGGAGTCCCTTGAATGCCCAGTTGTTGAGCGAGTTGCACGTCTTTCTCAATAGCGGCTTCGGCAGCGGGGCTGTTGCGATCGGTGTTGAATTTATCTAATTTTAGATTGAGCTTTTGGGCGATGGATGCGTACAATGGTTCGCCTAACTGTTTCTGCCCTTCAAACAAACCGCTGTAATATTCCCAGAATTTGCCCTGCTGTTGAGCAGCCCAAGCTGCTTTAGCTGCTGGCAGCGCTTGAGGGTGAATTGAAGTCAAGGGAAAATGCTTGTAAGCTAAAGTAACTTTATCCTGGTGTTTTGCCATAAACTGCTTGACAGTATCGTAAGCGCGCGCGCAAAACGGACATTGAAAGTCAGAGAATTCTAAAAGTACAATCTGCTGCGAAGCCGATCCCGTGCTGGGAGAATCCCCGATCGCAGATTTGGGATTACTTTTCATCTCCTTCAAAAATGATTCCTGCGCTGCTTTGAGAGACTGCTGCTGCTGTTGCTGGTACGCTTGTACCGAATCTAAAATTGCTTGGGGGTTTTCGCGGATAATCTGCAAGACTTGCTCTTTCAACTTGGGATCGACTGAATTGCCAGCCGCTGACTGGGCGGGGGAACAACCGATAAATACAAGGCAACCTGCCAGCAGTGCAGCCAAGCAGAAGGCTTGCTGGCTGCGGAGTTTTCGCCAAATAGTGGATAGGTTCATCTTTTTTTTGTCATTCACTGCAACACTTAATCGTACATTTAATTTGGCGGAGTGTCAGGTATACCGAAGTTTAAGGTTGTGCCGCTATTTTTAGCTGCGACCAATAATTAGTCCTTGGCGATCGGTAATTCCTAGTCGGTAATAGGTAATGGGTGTTAATCACCCCAACAGCTACGAACCCAATAATTAAGATTTAAAGCATCGGAATTTAATATAATATTATTTCCCCTCGCAGGACCGCAATCAAAAAGGTTTGTAATCAGGACTTGAGTTTTCCAACAGCCAGTCGATTTTAGATTTTAGATTTTAGATTTAAAAATTGACTCCACAGATGAATCTGGGAGCGGGAAATTAGGTTTAAAATTTTTCGCTTATCAACAGTCAATCGATTTTAGATTTTAGATTTTAGATTTTAGATTGAACTGGTCCCGAGGTCGAGCCTCGCTATGCGATATAAGCGAGGAAGAGCCTCAATTGCGGAGGAAAATTCGAGGCACAGCCTCCTTTCTCTGCGTTATCAGGTAGAGCCTGGAAGTCAAACAACACAGTCATCAGTCATCAGTCATCAGTCATCAGTCATCAGTCATCAGTCATCAGTCAACAGTCAACAGTCAACAGTCATCAGTCAACAGTCAACAGAATTTTATGAGGACTCAAGTCCTCACTACAAAGGCGAGAGCGGTTATTTTACGGGACTAGATATAAAAGATAATAGGGCGATCGCCCGGGCGATCGTCCTTTTATTTGCTGCAGGTATTATCAGCTTTTCGGCTTTTCTGAATCCGAGACTATTTGCGGTTGTTGAGCCATTTAGCAGCAACTATTCCCAAAATACCCGCAACAACTGGATTGCCCAAAAACTTCATCAAACTCGGCTGTTCAGCCAGCACTTCTCGGAAAATATCCGGGTGAGTGTGATAGGTAAACGAGGCCAGCTTGGTAACATCGTCAGCATTCATGCGGCTAGCGTGGTGCGTAGAAAGTCCTAGCTGCTTTTCCAATTTGCGATCGTCCAATCCTCTCTTGCCCAAATGCTTGAAGAATTCCCGCGCCACGTCGTCACGTTCGTTTGGCTTAATTTGGGCGATCGCCTTTTGCAATTCCGGTTCCAACTGAGCCGGCGGGAGGGAGTCGTGATTCAGGGAACGCCCGAATAATTGTTTGCGCTGATCCGGCGAAGTTCTCTGAGCAAAATCGTCAAAATTTTCGTACTCTTCACCCGTTGTCTCGGGCATCATTTCTCGGTTTCCCTGGGCCAAATCCTTCATGATTTGACTCTTATAATTATCGCTGCTACTCATGGTAACTCTCTTCCAATCTACACAACTGTTCCGTCTCTACTTGAGATTTTTTTCCCTTCTAAAAACTGCGGAATATTAAACCGTCGCGCGGCTTTAATTTAAGCTTTCTAACCAGGTCAAGACTTGTATTCAATTTGATTTGATTGCTGGTCGTACTTAGCCGTCAAAATCAGTTTTTTGTCAGGAGCGTAAACCAAAACACTTACATCCTGATTTGGGAAATTGCGGTGAAAACCTTGTGCTAAAGATTTTGCCAAATCTTTCACTTCTGTAGGGCGAACTTGCGGGGTAATTACAACTCCCAATTTATTATTGTCGCGCACGTAAGCATCCTGAACCAGGCCCTGAGCCGTCAATGTTACCCATTTACCAAAATCTTCACCTGCGGCGGTATTGCCACGTTCTAGCTGCGCGTAATTACTCTGACTGCCACCAATTGCTACAGGTACATTACTAGGTTTTTGGGCTGAAACGCTGGGCGCGCAGGCAGTAGTAACGACCAGCATTAATACCAATAGTACGCCTGCAATTATTTTTCGGCTCTGCTGCAATAAACTCACCTTTTTTTCCTCCGTTCAGAAAACATTTGGAATACTTGAAAGGGTCAGGTTGCTCGACCCTCTCAATTAGTATTAGGCTTAGTCTAGTTTCTTTTTGAGCTCATCTTTTACATCCTCGATCGCGTGACCCGCTTCAGCTTTTGCCTGCTTGGCTTTGCCTTCTGCTTTATCCTTCGGGTCGCCAGTAACATTGCCTAGGGCTTCTTGAGCAGCGCCTGCGATGTTGTTGCCAGTTGCCTTTGCTCTATCTTCAGTGCTCATGGGTTTCTCCCTATCTGTATCTAATCAGACATTTTTTACTTAATAAACTCATCATAGGAAACTAGGAGCTGCGTTGCACTCTACCTCTAGGAATAAGAAATGAAGAAAAAATGAAGATGGCAGATGGAAAAGTTATTTTTCACTCTGGGACGGACTGCGACTTTCATACTTACCGGATTTTTTTACCGTTTTTGCTGGCTGCAATGAAGTATTTCTGTGAAAAAACTGGTGGATGGTCATCCCTGCGTTCCAGGCAGTTTTTTTA
Organism: Microcoleus sp. AR_TQ3_B6; assembly: GCF_036702785.1. Lineage (NCBI taxonomy): Bacteria > Bacillati > Cyanobacteriota > Cyanophyceae > Oscillatoriales > Microcoleaceae > Microcoleus > Microcoleus sp. AR_TQ3_B6. Next base: position 42,290 of record NZ_JAUBVJ010000008.1, read on the forward strand.
ACACCAAAAATAATTTAAAATTATAAATTTTTATTTAATTCTGCTTTCTACCTTGTGCCTTCAAAAGGCGAGTGTGGGCAAGACCGCATCTTACCCACACCCTCAAAAAAATCCTATTAGTTTTAATCAACCTTCTGATGACATTCTGTATCTACTTTCTGCTGAAGTTCTGCTTTCAACTGTTCAACAGCCCGCATAGTTTGCTCGTCTTTTTGTTTGTGATCGCCGAGGGCTTTTTCTGTTTCCTCTGCCAGCAATGCTTCCTTTGATTTTGGTAGGCTTACTTGATTCTCGCTGCCAGTGTGGGTCGCGTTTTCTTCAATACTCATTTGTCTTGACGCTCATTGTTGGTTAAATTTAGTTTTAACACGGCTAGTTAGAAGCTAACCTTATACTTATAATAACGCCAATAACGAAGCCTTTCCTCTGCCTGAAGATAGATAGGAACTGGGCAATATTTATTACTTTTAAAGTAAGAGAAATTAGGGAGACTTCCATCGGCAGGGATAAAGATAGGGCAAAGGAAGAGGGGGAGAGGGGGAGAGAGGGAGAGGAGGGGAGAGGAAGAAGCCCGGATTTCGACTTGTTATGGCTTTAAAACTTGCCTCTTGCTTGCCCTCAATTTCTCAATTGTCAAAAACCTACCCTGGAGAGGGAGAGCGGGGGGGAGAATTTTTCTGCGGCGCGATCGCAAGAAGTACCTTCAGTCGTTTGTTTGACAAGGCTGTTTCGACATCGGTAAAAGATGAAGAAAGAAATAGACGACAGGTTTAGTGCAGACTTAAGTCAGATGTAGCAGTTTAACCGTTAAAATCAACAGGGTGCAGCAATTTCCAGGTTTTGTGGCGATCGGGTTAAATAATCTGCTAAACAAGAGTTAACCTCAAGGCTAACTTCCTACAGGATCGAACTAAAAATTCTGTTATTAGTAAAAATTACCTAAAACCCTATGGGCGCAAGGAGCAGTAACCCCCTCGAAGCAGCAGGCCCGATTCGCGAGCCGATCAAAATAGGCGTGCTGCATTCACTGACGGGCACGATGTCCATCAGCGAAATTTCTGTAAAAGATGCGACGCTGTTGGCTGTTGAGGAAATTAATGCGGCGGGAGGGGTACTCGGACGCCCCTTGGAAGCCGTTATAGAAGATGGAGCTAGCGATTTGCAGACTTTTGCTCAAAAAGCTAAGCAATTGCTCCTAGAAGCTCAGGTGGCGGTGGTATTTGGCTGTTGGACTTCGGCGAGCCGCAAAGCTGTACAGCCGGCTTTCGAGCACAACAGCGGGTTGCTGTTCTATCCGGTGCAGTATGAAGGGCTAGAACAGTGTCGGAATATTTTCTACACTGGTGCTGCCCCGAACCAACAGATTGTGCCTGGGGTAAATTACTTGCTGGCACAGGGGAAACGGAAAATTTTCCTGTTGGGTTCGGACTATATCTTTCCCCGGACGGCAAATCAGATTGTGAAAGCTCAACTGGCGGCACTGGGGGGAGAGTTGGCGGGGGAAGTGTATCTGCCGCTCGGTTCTAAGGAAGTGGGCGAGGCGATCGCTGATATCTTAGCAGTGAAACCGGATGCTATTCTCAACACTCTCAACGGCGACAGCAATGTGGCTTTTTTCCTTCATCTGCGGGAAACTGGCTTGAAACCCGAGGATTTGCCGGTGATGTCGGTCAGCGTAGCAGAAGAGGAAGTGCGGACGATCGGGCCGTCCAATATTGCCGGACATTTGGTGGTTTGGAACTATTTTCAAACGGTGGATACACCGGAAAATCGTAAATTTGTCAAGGCTTATAAAGCTAGATACGGGCAAGATCGAGTCACGGATGACCCGATCGAAGCTGCTTATTTGGGCGTTTACCTGTGGAAGCAAGCAGTAGAAAAAGCTGGTTCGACAGATGTTGTTAAAGTCAGGGCGGCTGCTAAAAATATTGAGTTTGCAGCGCCCTCGGGCAAGGTAAAAATAGATGCCCAAACGCAGCATACCTGGAAAACAGTGCGGATTGGTAAGGTGAGGTTGGACGGTCAAATTGAGGAGATTTGGAATTCGGGCGCACCGGTGCGGCCAGATCCTTTTCTCAAGAGCTATCCTTGGGCGGCGGCTCTTGCTCCGAGGCGGATGTCTCTGGGAACAGGGGCTTCTTTGATCGGGCTGTTTGTCATCTCGGTAGTGATAACTTGGATGGCGGTGGGAGCCGGGTGGATGGGTTCTGTGGAGATGAAGAACTATTTGCTGACAATAGACGCTGCCTCAGATCCGGCGGCGGGGGTTTCTGAGGCAGCAATCGCGATGCTAGTGCAGCAAACTCTGGCAGTGGTAAGCCGCACTCAGCACTGGCTGCTGGGGGCTTTGGTTTTGAGTGCGATCGCGGGGATAGTGGGTTTTGTGTCGGTGTCGGCAATTATTCGGAATCTCGGTTTGCTGCGGGAAACTGCTGAACTGATGGCAAGCGGTGATTTGACGGCTCGATCGCCTGTTGTTTCTAATGACGCGATCGGGGTGCTATCTTCTACTCTCAATACAATGGCTCAGCAAATTAGCAGTTTGCTCAGCGGTTTGGAAGTACGGCAGCGGCAGCTAGAGGAACGATCGGCCGAATTGGAAGTCACCAAGAATGCTGCCGAAGCTGCCAACCGGGCGAAAAGCTCATTTTTGGCAAATATGACTCACGAGTTGCGGACGCCCTTGAATGCGATTATCGGCTACAGCGAGCTGCTGCAAGAAGAGGCTCTGGAACTCGGCGAAGAAGAGTTTGTGATGGATTTGGCAAGCATTAATATCGCAGGCAAGCAGTTGCTCAACATTATTAGTGACATCCTGGATATTTCTAAAATTGAAGCAGGAAAGATGACTCTTTTCTTGGAGACTTTTGAGGTGTTGAATTTGATCGAGCAGGTTGTCGCTACTGTTCAACCCATGGTAGGGAAAAATGGCAACACTTTGATCGTCAATTGCGATCGCAATATTGGCACGATCTACGCTGATTTGTCGAAGTTGCGCCAAGCGCTGTTGAATTTGGTGAGCAATGCTGCTAAGTTTACCGATCGAGGCAAAATTACGATTAATGTTTGGAAGGAACAAGGGGAAGTTTGGCCTCTCGACAATTCCGAAGATTTCTCGGCAGCTCGTTCTCAGTGTCAAATGCCTTCGATCGTGTTTCAAGTCACCGATACCGGCATCGGCATGACTGAGGATCAGGTGTCGAGGCTGTTCGGAGCTTTCGCCCAAGCGGACGATTCTACTACCCGCAGATACGGCGGCACCGGTTTGGGGCTGACAATTAGCCGGAAGTTTTGCCAGATGATGGGCGGGGACATTACGCTTGAGAGCAAGTTTGATTGCGGTTCTACTTTTACGATCAGGTTGCCGGTGGTGGTGGAAAGCCAGAAAGAAGAAAAAGAGGTGCGATCGAAAGGGCTGGATCTGCCCGCTGATGCTACAGTCTTAGTGATTGACGACGATCCAGACGCGCGGGATTTGATGACCCGCTGCTTGTCGAAACAGGGATTTAGGGTGCGATCGTCGGCTTGCGGTGAAGGGGGGCTGCTGTTGGCTAAGCAGTTGCAGCCAGACGCGATTATTCTGGACGTGATGATGCCGAGTATGGACGGCTGGGCGGTGCTGTCGGCGTTGAAAGCCGATCCGGATTTAGCTGATATTCCGGTGATTATGATAACTTTTTTGGACGACAAAAATCATGGTTTGAAATTGGGAGCGGCGGAGTATTTGAGGAAGCCTTTGGACTACAAGCGTTTTGCTGCTTTATTGAGCAAATATCAGAGTCTCGGGAAGTAGTTATCAAAAATTTGGGTTTAAAACCCTGTCCTTCTAGGACGGCTTTAATTTCTTAAAACTTCTTTCAAAAAGTCCAGTAAGTTCCTATATTTGTCATATACTATAAAAGCCAAGGTTGAATTCCTTTACCATCGTCAAACAGTAATCATATCAATTATGGTTACACGAGCAATATCTGGTTGACTGTTAACTGTTGGCTATTGACTAAAATTATGCTTTCGGGCTTTGCTGAATCACGGTATGAAAATAGAGAAGTTGGAAATTCCGAGGATGTTCTGACGCGCTTGTGTCATTTTTTGTAGATGGAGTCGTTCATACCATAAATCAGCAACGCCTCTCTGGCGTTGGTTGGGCCATGGTTCCAGTGAATGTAGGTTACGAGGGTTGATCGCCTGCATCACTCGCCACAGTTGCATCGGGTGCTAGCGATTCTAGCTCTGGTGGCAGATGATTGGTGATGAAGGAACTCCAATGAGGTATCCCACCTGAATCAAATTCCATCTGCAAAATTGACGCATTCGGTACTGGAAAGCCTCGCGAAAATCCCAAAAGCCGATTCATGGCAACGCCATCAATTACCGTTGGGTTAGCCAAAATCTGCCACAGCATTGCTTTGATAAAAAATCCATGTGAAAAGACAACTACAAAACCGGATTGTTGTTGTAACTGGTTGAGGAAAGTTCGGACTCGTTCCATCAGTTGGACCAAGGATTCGGCGTTGGGTCCATCGACATATTCAGGGTCGCAGCGGTCCCAGTAAGCTTTGCTCAAAGGTTTGCGAGCCTGGGTTGTGGTTGGTTGGTCGAGCTGTAGGCCCAGATAGGTAAATTCCTGAACTTGCCAAACCTCAACGGGTGTATGTGGAAATTGTTCAATCAATGGTTGAGCAGTGAGTTGTGTTCTCAGATAAGGTGAAGTCACAATCAAGTCTGGAGTTTGTTGAACGGCGGTTGGAATACATTTTGATTGTCGATCGCCCAATTCACTTAAGGCATTTTCATGGGGCCCAATAGTTGCCAACCCTGCATTGGATTGACTTTGACCGTGACGAATAATCCAAATAGACACAGTTTGATATTCCCTCTCATTTACGGTAAAAATCACTTCTAGGGTGTTGCTGAATCACGGGATGAAAATAGATAAGTTGGAAGTTCCGAAGATGTTCTGACGCGCTTGTTTCATTTTTTGCAGATTGAGTTCTACCATAAATCAGCAACGGTGATTGTTAAAATTGGCAGGGTTAAATAAATCACTTGAGACGATTCAATTGGTCGAGTGCATTCCCCAAGAAATTCTGTAAAAATGTTTCATTAGTCATTAGTTAACAGCGAAAGACTAATAACTAATGACCAATGACTAATTAATCTAAGAAGCCCATTAATGTCGAGCTATCGTCAATTTCGTTTGAGGCAATAGGGCGGTTTCCTCCCATTGTGGAGTAAACTTCATCAATGTGCAGATTGCTGATGGCAATAGGGCGGGCACCGGACATACTGAACATTTCGCTGACTTGCATGGCGCTAGAGCCGATCGGGCGATTGCCGAGTGTAGCAACCACTTCAAAGTCGCTGGATTCGACCGGGCGATTGCCTACAATGCCGTAGGTTTCGCTGATGTGCAGGGTGCTAATGCCGATCGGGCGGTCCCCCGAGATCGAGACGATCTCGCTGATGGTAAAATCGTCTGGCCCCACGGGGCGGTTGTCATGCAGGTGTGGCGGCTGATAAAGTTGAATTCCTGTTGCTTTGGCATCCGTGGGTTCTGTCGCTTGGCTTTTGGAACCTCCTTTGCCGCGGCGGGCGATCGCTTTGCCTTTGCCTGTACCTGTGCTCCTCGTATCCATAATTCTTTTCCTCGTTTATTGCTGTTGATTGCTGGGTTCGGACAACTGCTTTTGTGAGCTTTCTGCTTTCTATTTCGGCCGATAATTAAAATAATATTACAAACTCTAACTATTTTCTTAAAGAAATTGCCGAAGCTCGGCATTTTTGTTAAGATTTATGGGTAATAGCTACATTTTCCTATGGTAACTGCGGCAGCATCTTTTCAATTGCAAGCGCCCTTCCAGCCCACAGGCGACCAACCGCTAGCGATCGAGCAACTCGTCAAAGGCATCGAAGCGGGCGATCGATTTCAAACCTTACTCGGCGCCACAGGTACGGGCAAAACCTTCTCCATTGCCTCGGTGATTGAAAAAGTTGGCAGACCGACCTTAGTCCTAGCACACAACAAAACCCTGGCAGCCCAACTGTGTAACGAACTGCGAAATTTTTTCCCGAACAATGCAGTCGAATACTTTGTCAGTTATTACGACTACTACCAACCTGAAGCATACATCGCCGTCACGGATACTTTCATTGAGAAGACGGCAGCAATTAACGACGAGATAGATATGCTGCGGCACTCAGCGACGCGATCGCTCTTTGAACGCCGCGACGTAATTGTAGTTGCTTCAATTAGCTGCATCTACGGTTTGGGAATGCCCGCAGAATACCTGAAAGCATCTATCCCTTTGCGAGTAGGAATGCAAGTCAACCAGCGGCAAGTTTTGCGAGATTTAGTGAACGTCCAATACAGCCGCAACGATATAGATTTAGGCAGAGGCAAATTTCGCGTCAAAGGCGATGTTTTGGAAATCGGCCCCGCTTACGAAGATAGAATTATTCGCGTTGAATTCTTCGGCGACGAAATCGATGCGATTCGCTACGTTGACCCGGTAACAGGTAAAATCCTGCAAAGTTCAACGGCTTTAAATATCTATCCAGCGCGCCACTTTGTCACTGCAGAAGATAAATTAGAGGCAGCTTGCCAAGGAATAGAACTCGAATTAGAAGACCGACTGGCAGAATTTGAAAAAGAGGGTAAACTATTAGAAGCTCAGCGGTTGGAACAGCGCACGCGCTACGATTTGGAAATGCTGCGCGAGGTGGGTTACTGCAACGGAGTAGAGAATTATTCGCGGCATTTAGCTGGGAGAAAGGCCGGGGAACCGCCAGAATGTTTGATTGATTATTTCCCCAAAGATTGGATGTTAGTGATAGATGAATCTCACGTCACAGTGCCGCAAATTCGGGGGATGTACAACGGCGACCAAGCTCGCAAAAAAGTATTGATCGAACACGGTTTTCGCTTGCCGAGCGCGGCAGATAACCGCCCTTTAAAAGCCGAGGAATTCTGGGCAAAAGAGAATCAGTGCATCTTTGTTTCTGCAACGCCTGGGGATTGGGAAATGGAGCTATCTGAAGGCAGAGTTGCAGAGCAAGTTATTCGCCCTACCGGAGTAATAGACCCGACAATTTTTGTGCGCCCGACGCAAGGACAAATTGATGATTTGTTGGGGGAAGTGAAGGAGAGAGTAAGTCGGGACGAGCGAGTGTTGGTGACGACTTTAACGAAGCGGATGGCGGAAGATTTAACCGAATATTTGCAGGAAAGGGCGATTAGAGTGCGGTATTTGCACTCGGAAATTCAGTCGATTCAACGCATCGAAATTATCCAAGATTTGCAGGATGGTAAGTTTGATGTGTTGGTTGGTGTTAACTTGCTGCGGGAAGGTTTGGATTTGCCGGAAGTTTCGCTGGTGGTAATTTTGGATGCGGATAAAGAGGGGTTTTTGCGCTCGGGACGTTCGTTGATTCAAACGATTGGAAGGGCGGCGCGGCACGTTCAGGGACAGGCTATTCTGTACGCGGATAATTTGACGGATAGTATGGTTAAGGCGATCGACGAAACGGACCGGCGCCGGGGGATTCAGCTAGCGTACAATAAGATGCACGGGATTACGCCGCAGCCGATCGCGAAAAAGCGATCGAGCAATGCGATTTTGGCATTTTTGGATGTGTCGCGCAAGCTGAATTCTCAGCAGTTGGAGGAGGTTTACGAACAGGTAAACGAGTTATCTTTGGATGAGATTCCTCAGTTAATCGGGCGGTTGGAAGCGCAGATGAAGGCGGCGGCTAAGAAGTTGGAGTTTGAGGAGGCGGGTAAATTGCGCGATCGGATCAAGCATTTGCGGGATAAGCTATTGGGACATTAAGGAAGAGTGGGAGGATATGATGTTCGCTCGCATTACCTTCGATCCAAAAATTATGGGAGGAAGAGCTTGCATTCGAGGAATGCGAATTACTGTGTCTTTGGTAGTGAGTTTAGTAGCAAATGGGATGAGTGTAAAGGAAATCTTGGCAGCTTATCCCTATTTGGAAGCTGAGGATATTAAGGCTAGTCTCCAGTATCAACTCTCAACCTCAATGCTATGAATGCACCCACTCGTTTAGAGTTTCCCATTGCTAAGGCGCAATATCTCTTTAGCAGTGCCACGGAAGCAGGAGTAGGCGGAGATAAGCAGAAATTCTGGCGGGAGGTGATGGGGTTTGAGTCACCGGAGGAGATTCGAGACGCAATTATAGCCCAAATCTCGCTAGAATTGTTACAGCCAGTCGCACAGAATGCCTATGGAAAACGCTACCAAGCTATTATTTTAGTTACAGGGCGATCGGGGGTATCTTGGCAAATACGTACAGGCTGGATTGTTTTATCTGGTGAAGATATTGCTAGATTTGTTACCGCATTTCCTCAACGCTTTGGGAGACAGCAATGAGCAAATTTCAGTTATTGGATGCAGTGACTTTAACCGAAGGAGTCGCCCTCGCTGATGGCGAGATTGCACCGCCACAAACAGCCGGGACAATTGTTGAGGTTTTCAAGAACGGTGAAGCTTATTTAGTAGAATTATTTGGGGGATGGGTGAAAGCAGAAGTTGGCGGGGATTTTGTGCCTGCAACTGAGGATGAACCGGGCGCATTTATGGAAACGATTGGTGTTGAAACAGTTTATCCGCATCAGTTGCAATTAGTAAAATCTGCTGATGAAATGATGGGAGTTCGAGAGCGTTTACAGTCTGTTTTGGATAATTTATCTGACGAGTTAGTGGCTGAAGTTTGCGATTTTGCGGAGTTTTTGCAGGAAAAACAGCAAAAAGTGCGATCGCATTAGGTAGCTGACTCACAAATTTTCTCTACCTTTTTATTGCCAAGGTCGCTCGGGTTTGTTTCTTGAATCCGCCACGCAGCATAGGCTAGAACTTCTTTAAAGTCTTCTTCTTCAAGTTCTGGATAAGTTTGGCGTATTTCTGCTGTCGAATAGTGAGACGCCATCATTGAGATGATAGTTTCAACAGTTATGGGTAAGTTGCGAATGCAAGGTTTTCCCGCCATGAATTGTGAATCGGAGGTAATTCTAGTAAATTGCTGGATATCTTCTTTGCTATTCGTTGCACTTTCATTGTCCAGAATTACCATTCCAACTCCCGGAATAAAACGCACAGGCTTTGTGCCTTCGAGGGGGTCTACATCTCCCCAATCATAGGGGGGAATTTCATTATCGACGAGGTAAAGTTGACGCCAAGGCGATTTTGCCAATGCTTCCTCGGAAACGTCAGGAAAAAATATTAGCACTTCTGCGATACTAACTGGAAAACCATTGAGTTTGCTCAAGCCATCTATAATGGCGGCTAGGACGGATAAGTCTAGATGGTTGAGGTTTTCTGCTTTTTCGATCAGTTGGTATACGGTTTCAGGATTGAGTGTTTCGCCGACAGCTTCGACTAAGTTTTCGGGGGTGAAACCTCGACATTTTAAGTATTCGGCTAGTTGTAAGCGAATTGTACTCATGGGTTTAGTTGAGAAAGATTTTAGGGTGAAGTGCGATCGCCCTTTACCATTGTCCTATTTTTTGGATGGGAAGGGCGATCGGACTTTTTACCAGATTCCTAGCCTTTGGGCTGATTCGCGATCGTCACAATCTGCATTTGATGAACCATCGTTATCCCAGGCATTAGGCTGCCAATCACGTTCGCGACATTGTTTTTTACAAAATTCTAGCTCTTGTTGCCGTTCCAGGTCTTTTTGCTCAAAGGATTTTATAGTTTTATCCTTTGCTTCGTTTTCCTCAAGCAGACGGCGGTACGCTTCCGCCAAAGCGCGGTACGACTCCGCCAAAGCACGGTTCGACTCGGCTAAAGCAGAGAGGGTTTTCTTAGTCTGCCGAAGGTTGGTGTACAACGACTCGCATTGTGGAGTATAATTATGGGACATATATTTCAAAAGTTACGTTAACTTGTGGTGGTCTGAAGTTGAGATGTCAAACCACCGTGAGTTTGCTAGCTAAAGCAAGGCCTCTGTCTGAATCGTTACTTCAGCCGGGCCTTTTCCGTATCAGATATGATTTGCTATTGCAAAAACTACAAGACATTAAAGCGTTGTCTTTCTTACACTTGACAATGTGAGGAAGTTTTGTTTGAGCTTGTATTTTAAGAATTTAACATTCGCTCGGTGAATTGTCAAGCGAAAAATAAGACCGTTTGTTTTCTTTATTACGGAGATTTAAACATCCGATTGCCGACATTCGATGCCGATTTAATCTAATACGCTTGAATAACCGCATATACGGGGCTATGGGTAAAGTGGATGCCAACTCAACTCAATTTGCCGACATCCGATGCCGCTTTAATCTAATAGGCTTGAATAGCGCAGTCTACCGGGCTATGGTAAAATGGATGCCACAATCAACCTAAATCTCTATTAAGAATTGAAACCTGAGTGAATTGATTGCGGGCAGATAGGGCAAGGGTTTCAGAAATATTAAAAAAAGACCGATCGCCCAAAACACCACCCGAACCAACTACTTGCCTAATACCACAGCATCCGTACTGCTAGCAAAAGCCGGACGAATAAATTCCTCCTTCTCTTCCAGCGTGATGTAACCCTTATCTACAGCTAGCTGCATCACTTCCTCAAGAAAACCTCTCAGCGCATCTAATACTTGAGTGCGATCGAACTCAAAATGCTTTTCCCAGCCAGAAGTTCCAAACTTTCTCAAAGTACAGCTAATGCGATCGTCTGTGGGTACTAACTTGATAGTTAGCGTACAACTTTCAGCAAAATCTATTTCTATTGGCTTACCTTGTGACAGTTTCCTAATTTGTTCAGGCAGATTATCGTCCAAAATCATACAGATATCAGGATCTAAAAATACCTGTATTCTCTCATCACCTATTTCTAGTAAAACTCTATGATCGTACTCAAAACAAAAACGCCGGATAGCCATTTCAAAATGAGTAAGTTCTCCCAATGGATCTTCAGGAGGATCTGCGTAATTTTCTAAAAAACGTTCTCCTAATTGAAAATTAAACTTTTGACTGTTATTCATACTCGCTCCTCCTATGTAATTATGAAAAATTTGAACTCTTTACTACAGGATAACCGTACTTCAATGTGCCGTCAGGCTTTCTTTTTATTTTCGCGCAAGTAACACTCTCGGTTATCGTTCCATCAGGATGGTAAACTCTACCGATGGCACGTTGAAAATCAATGATATATTTACCGGAATATTTGGGTATCAATTTCTCGGCATTTACCCAATCATCAGGATTTAACCACTGTCCTTGATCCTTGTTGGTGCTTGTCGATCTTCCCATAAGTTCATGGGGTTTAAGTTGGGGGCCGTGATGACGAGCAATATGGTCGTAAGCTTTTATTGATTTAGGATTGTTCCATTGGGGTTCTGTTCCTCTACCTCTCCATTCACAGCCGCTGCCAACTTCTACGCTTGAGTCTATTATATCCTGTTCTATAATTTCTGCCACTTTGGTATTTTTTTTATTGGTACAACATACATAATATAAAAAAGTGGTAAGTTGGGCGAAGTGAAACGTAGGGTTCGTTACCTCAACCCAACCTACTAATAAACTTACGGTGTCGGATTCGGATACTTAGCGTGTACCGCATTGATTTCCGCTACGATCTCCTTATCCAAATTCACCTCCAAACTACCAATATTTTCTTCCAACTGTTCGAGACTTGTTGCACCGATAATTGTGCTAGTTACAAACCAGCGCGATCGCACATACGCCAAAGCCATCTGCGCCGGACTTATCCCATGTTTCCCCGCAATCTCAACATACGCTTTCACCGCATCATTCAGATTAGTTTTATCGTAACGCTGACCAAATCCAGCGAATAAAGCCAACCTAGAATTTTCGGGAATTCCATTCAAGTATTTACCCGTTAACAGCCCAAACCCCAAAGGACTGTAAGCCATCAATCCCACATTCTTAAAACGGCAAGTTTCTGCTAAATTTAGGTGAAACGTCCGATTGGTCAAACTGAAAGCATTCTGAATCGAAACAACCTTCGGCAAACCGTGTTTTTGGGCCAACGTGCAAAACTCGCAAACTCCCCAAGGCGTCTCATTACTCAAACCCAAATAGCGGATTTTCCCAGCTTTAATTAAATCACCAAATACCTCTAACTGTTCCAAAATCGGCACTGTTTCGCGTTCTTGGGCGATGTCGTAATCCGGCGCGCCAAATAAGGGCACGTAGCGATCGGGCCAGTGGATCTGATAGAGGTCGATGTAGTCAGTTTGCAAGCGCTTCAGGCTGTCATTCAGGGCTTTTTCGACATTTGGGCGATCGATCTGATTTTTCCCTTCCCGAATCCACTTGAATCGAGTGCTTCTGCCCGTCACTTTAGTCGCTATAATGACTTTATCCCGCTGCTGATTCGCCAACCATTCGCCGATATATTCCTCTGTTTTTCCCTGAGTTTCCCGTTTTCCAGGGACGGGATACATTTCTGCCGTATCGATAAAGTTGATTCCTCTATCGATCGCCAAATCGAGCTGCTGGGCTGCTTCTGCAACGGTGTTCTGCTGGCCGTAAGTCATCGTACCCAAACAAATTTCAGATACTGATAAGTCGCTGTCGCCGAGTTTTTTGTATTCCATGATTGCGATTGGTTGCTGCAAAATTCTCTAATTCTATATTACTTAAAAAAAACCTTTAGTTGCTGAATACTAAAAAAGTAAGTGAAGGGCTGCTATTTGGTAAAAGATCTCCCTTTTCTCTCTTTTACTCTGCGCCCTCTGCGGTTAAAAAATTTTAAAAGCTATTTGCCCTTAAATGTTAGTATAAAAAATTATGCCCCGAGAGTTTATGAGTAACCGCCCGCCCAAAGTTCCGTTTGTAAATTTCTCCCTGCAACACCAACCAATCCAATCCCAAATAGCAGAAGCAATTAGAAAAATTATCCAGGAAGGAGACTTTATTTTAGGCCAAGCACTCGCGGAATTTGAAACAGCATTTGCAGCAGCTTCTGGAGTAAAATACGGCGTAGGAGTGGCTTGCGGAACAGATGCGATCGCTCTGGGACTCCAAGCTTGCGGCATTAATCCGGGCGACGAAATTATCATACCCGCTAACACTTTTATCGCCACCGCGATCGCCGTCCTCCAAGCCAAAGCTATACCTATTCTTGTAGATTGCGACCCGGAAACCGCCCTGATTGACCTCACAGCAGCCTCCACAGCAGTTACCTCGAAAACTAAAGCAATTATTCCCGTACACCTCTACGGTCAAATGGTATCGCCCGGGCAGCTTTTAGATTTTGCGAACCGCCACGATTTAATCATATTTGAAGATGCCGCCCAAGCGCACTTAGGCCACAGAGAAGGATACCGCGCGGGTTCCATTGGTAAAGCAGCAGCATTCAGCTTTTATCCCAGCAAAAACCTCGGTTCTTTTGGCGACGGCGGGATGTTAATTACTAACGATGCAAAGGTTGCAGACAAAATGCGAACTCTCCGCAATTACGGAGCACTGAGTAAATATTTACACACAGACATCGGGACAAACAGCCGTCTCGACAATTTGCAAGCCGCCGTGCTCAACGTTAAATTGCCTTACTTAGAAAAATGGAATCGCGATCGCACCGCCGCCGCCCAATACTACGATACTCTACTAGAACCCCTGAAACACAAAGGCATTGTACCGATCGCCAACCACAGTAACAGCGGTCACATTTATCACCTCTATGTAATCCAGATTACTGAGAAAAGCTCGCTCGACCGCAACACCCTTCAGGAAAAACTCGCCCAACACGGCATTCAAACAGGTATACACTATCCCGTACCTTGTCACCTGCAACCCGCCTACCAAAACTTAGGCAATCGGGGCGACTTCCCCCACGCAGAAACCCTGTGCCAACAAATTTTATCATTGCCAATTTATCCCGGATTGAGCAATACTCAGATTGAGGAGGTAGTTGGGGCGATCGCACTATCATTGAATTGCTAATTGTTCATCAAATTTATGCTGCAAGTATTTCAAGCAGTAGGGTGCGGTTCTCAAAGCGTTTTTGTGGAGAATTAACAAATCTTTAACTCACAGTTCAAAACCGCTTTCGCGTTGCGAATCCAGCGCGGCCATCTCAAAACTTCTCAAACCATGCACATCCAGCGCAGAATTCGCATTGTTTTCAAGCGATACCTCCTGGGGGAAGGTATCACGGTACTCCTTGTGCTGCTGTACGCCCCCCTGCTAGTACACTGGTACGACGGCTGGTTGAACAAAAACATCAGCCTCGAACACGAATATTTCAGCCACGGACTAATTGGTTTGCCCTACTCCGCTTATATTGCTTGGACGAACCGAAAGTGCTGGCGCCGCTTGCCCAACTCACCGCATCCTTTGGGAGGCTTTTTGCTGGTACTAGGGACGCTTTTTTATCTGAGTCGCTTGAGCGACTTAGTAAATTTATCCCTGCCAGTAATGCTAGCCAGTATTTGCTTATCTTTAAAAGGAATTCCCGGCTTGCAATTGCAGGCGACGCCGCTTTTATTCGTATTTCTTGCCTCACCAAACCACATTCCTTACCTCATAGAACCCTACGCCTTGCCGTTGCAGCGCTTCATTGCTGAAACATCAGGCTTGATATTAGTTAATGTTGGTCTCAACGTGAGAGTGGAAGAAATTTATCTGTACGTAAACGATCGCATTGTAGAAGTTGCTCCGCACTGTGCAGGCTTTAAAATGCTGTTTACCAGTCTTTACGTCAGCTTAATTCTGCTGGATTGGACGGGAGTTTGGAGTTCCCGCAAAAGAAGCATTTTGTTTTTACTGAGTACATCTATTATTAGCATTAGTTCCAACATTTTCCGCAACACTTTGCTAACTTACTTTCACGGAACCGACAGAGAAGGGCTTTTTACTTGGCTGCACGCCGGATGGGGCGGAGACTTGTATTCTGCTTGTATACTAGGCTTATTGGTGCTTCTCCTCAACGGTGTAGAAAAGTATTTCCCAAGCCAGTCTGGCAATTAATGAAACAGATGATTTCAGCACGGAAATTACTGCGGCGGTATCAATTATCTAAAATTATGGTACTGGTATTTTTGCTGGTATTGGTTGGGGCAGTAGCAATTCCCGGCTACGCGACGGGAAGGTGGCCTTGGACAAACCCGCCACCACTTGCCAACCTCAATCAATTAAGAAGTTTGCGCCAAAAGGGGATGATAATTCCCGGATGGGAGGTGAGCCGCGTCCAGAATAACGTCCAAATTGGCGGTCACAGATGGTTAGTTGAAGAAATTAAAAACGATCGAACAATTGCCCTTTTATTGCTGTTGCCTCAAAATAGCCCCAAAAACCAGCCCCAACTAGAATGGCTAGATATCGATGGATTTCATCGGTGGCAAACAGATTCTCATCGCACTTTGAGGTTTACAGTTAAATTAGGGTCAATACCTGACCAGCCACCGCCTACGGTCGAGGCCCGGTTTTTCCGAAGCTGGACTCCCCAACAAACTTTTGCTGTCCTGCAGTGGTACGCTTGGCCTAACGGGGGTTCTCCAACAACCAGCCGCTGGTTTTGGGAAGACAGTATTGCTAGACTGTGGAACCGCCGCGCCTCTTGGGTCGCTGTCAGTATCATCGTTCCCATTCAACCGCAGGGCGACATTAAAATAGCTCAACCATTGCTCGAATCTCTCGGCAAAATTGTTCAGGCTAAATTAATTGCAGAAACTTTTCGGTTTGAGTAAGTAGGTAGGTGCAAATAAATCGGGCTACGGGGTGGGCGGGTTTTGCCACAATAAACTGCCTCTTAGTAAATATCCGGCTTGAACCCGCCGCTACAATATCTTATTGTTTTTTCGCGCCGCTTTACTGAGATGAAACTTAAAATTCAGCTAATTATTCAAAATATTTGTGTTTTTAATTCTCCCAAAATGCAAGTAAAATCCACAATTAAAAATCGCGTCGCTGTTTTTTTAGCAGGCTTGTATTCAACTGCTTGGACTCTATCTTTTGCTGCTGTATTCTGGGGCTTTAACAGCAAAAATTTTTCGGAAACGGCTTTAGCTCAATCTGTTGTTCCAAGAGACGATCGGCTCGTGCTACCACCGCCACCGCCGCCTGCCAATTTCAACCAGGAAATTAACCCAGCTTTTCGGAATCGGCCCTACCGCCTGGGCCCGGGAGACCAGATTTCTATTCAAGTTCAGCGCTTCCCAGAGCTAAATTTTACAGGTCCAATCAGCCCTGAAGGGGTAATTGTACTGCCGCTAATCGGAACAGTAAATGTGCGCGGTCTCACAGTCGAAGAATCACAGCAGCGCCTCCGGGAGCGATTTTCCCAATTTATCAAAAATCCTCAAGTCTCGGCTGCTTTGCTGCTTGGGCGCCCTGTAGTGGTGACGGTGACGGGGGAAGTGGCGAGACCGGGTTTTTATCCGCTGCAAACCCCTCAGCTTCCGGCGGCTCTGGCGGCTGCTGCTGGGACTACTCCGGAGGCCGAACTGCGGGCGGTGCGGGTGCGGCGGACTCTGCCTTCCGGTGCTGTCGCCGAGCAAATTGTTGATATTTTGACGCCGCTGCAAACTGGTATTGCTGGGCCGGATTTGCGTTTGGAAGATGGAGATGCGATCGTCGTACCGTATAAACAGGTTATGCCCGTGAGCAAGTCCGATCGAGATTTAGCATCTAGGTACAGCCTAGCTGCTGCCGCTGTCCCCGTCCAAATCACTGTCACCGGAGAAGTCAGCAAACCTGGTTTTTACACGCTTCCGGCGGGTTCTGGTCTAATTTCGGCTGCTTTGGCGGTTGCGGGGGGAGTCACGGGAAAAGCCGATTTGCGGGCGGTGCGAGTGCGACGGACTACGGTGGACGGTTCGTCGGTGGAGGAACCAATCGACCTCTACACTCCCCTAGCAAAGGCTAACGATTTGTTCGATTTTCCTTTGGCATCGGGAGATGTGATTGTCATCCCGGAATTGGATCCTACTACCAAAAACCTAGACTATGACAAAGCTCTGGTGGCGCGGTCTACCCTGATTAAGCCCAGGATCTACGTTCGAGTTTTGAGTTACGCTAGTGGTGGTTTGACCTCGTTCTACCTAGAAAATGGCAGCAAGTTTTTGGATGCTCTCAACAACTTGCCTGTTAACCTTGCTGACTTGCGGAAAATAGCCCTGATTCGGTTCGACGAAAAGCAAGGTAGAGCAATCAACCGTTCGATAGATGCTAAAGCTGCTTTGGAGGGTAATGTTTCTCAGAACCCGATGCTCGAAGATAATGATGTAATTGTGATTGGTAGGAATCTGGTTGAGCGCATTGGTTATGTAATCAATACTTTTACTCGACCCTTCCGCGATTCTTTGGGATTTATTCTGTTCTTTGAGCAGTTAAGAAATGGGGTGACAAATCTGTTCGGGCCGTCACCTAATAATAATGGTAGGTAGTTATACCATTTTTGATTGGCGATTTTCGATTGGTAATGACTTATGACTACCAGGGTGGAAAGCTTGCTTAAAGTTGCATTATTTTACTGGCAGCAGTAGTTATTAGTCATTAGTCATGAGTGATGAGTTATGAATGATCTTTAAAAATTAGCAAGCTAACATCTAAAATCTAAAATCTAAAATCTAAAATCGTCATGACTTTATCCGTTGTTAAACGTTATTTAATTGCTTTCGACCAATACAAGTGGGTGGGACTGGCTACTCTCGCGGTGACTGTGGGCGTGTCCGGAGTAGTGGCTTTGCAGCCAACTCCGCCGCCAGTTTACGTTGCAGCAGGTACGCTGGCCTACCGCAGACCGAGCGTGATTTTTTCATCGACTACTACTAAAATTCAACAGGAAGGACAAGAAATAACTAAAGATATGCTGCTGGATAGAAGGGTGGTTGAAGCAGCAGCGAAAAAAGTAAAGGTTTCTGCTAAAAAGCTGGCAGCAAACGTCCAGGTAAAGATGCCCAGTAAAAATAATGAGGGCAGCGGTTTGATTCAAGTATTGTACAAAAATGCCGATCGCAAAAAAGCAGAAGCGGTACTAGAGGCGCTGATGAAGGAAATGGTGGCCCGCAGCCACACTATTAATACTTCTAGACTGCGAGAAACGATCGCCCAAATTAACCAGCGCTTGCCGAAAGTAACTCAGGAACTCAGAGACACGGAAGCACAACTTGAAGCCTACGAAAAACGAGAAGCAACTTCAATTTTAGCAGCTCAGAGTGGTGTACTGCCGCAAGCGATTACCAACAGCCAACAGCAGCAGCGGCAACTCCGCGTGCAGTTGGGAGGAATTGAAGCTCAAATTAACAGTTTGCAGGAGCGTTTGGGATTGAATGTGGATCAAGCTTACGTCGCTCAAGCACTCTCTGCCGATCCAATTATTGCGCAACTGCGAGTGCAATTGTTTTCGCTCGAATCTCAGCTCAAAATTCTCCGCAGCGACTTGCAGGAGGAACACCCAAAGATTGTAGAATTGGTCAAACAAAAACAAGTTTTTGAGCAGCAGTTGCAGGAGCGACAGTCGGAGGTGCTCGGCGGTAACGGGGTGGCGGCTCCGCTCAGAAGTGCCGATCGAATTCGGGTAGACTCTTCTTTAGACCCGGTCAGACAGCAGTTAGCTCAAAGTTTGATTGCTTTGCAAACCCAGCGGGATACTGTGCAGCAGCAACTCAAAGGAATCGAAAAAACTGAACAAGAATTGCGGCGGGAACACGCGACAATCCCCAACAAGCAGTTAGAACAAGCGCGGTTGGCCCAGCAAGTGGCGCTGAAAAAATCTCTCTACGATAAGATGCAGTCGGCTTTGGTAGATGCTCAGGCGGCGGTAGCTGAGACAACAGGAAGTTTGGCAATCGCCCAACTTCCCAAAACAGATGACGTTGAGTCAAACAAGAGAGGTTTGATCGTGATGCTGGCGGTGGGGGGATTTGTGGGATTGCTGCTGGGCGGCGGGTTGATATTTTTGTTGGGGATGCTCAACGGCAAGTTTTACAGTTGGGAAGAAGTGCGGGCGGCTTTGGTGGAAAAAGAGGTGCCGATACTGGGAGTTTTGCCTCAAGTGACGGTGTTTGATTCCTACGGGGATCAAATGCCGCTCGTCCTGGAGGCAAATTCTCCCTATTTGGAATTTTACGAGCGGTTGCGCAGTAATTTGCGCCGGATCGGGGACAAACCGGTGAAGGTGGTGCTGCTGACTTCGGCGACTCGTTTGGAGGGGAAAACTTTTAGCGCTTACAATTTGGCCATTGCGTCGGCTCGATCGGGTAAGCGGACTTTGTTAATTGAAGCAGATTTGCGATCGGCTTCTAATGTTGAATCTTTGAAAATCGCCGCTGATCCTCTGGCGGCGGTGGAACCTTTGCACTATTACGGCAATATCAGCGAGTGCGTCCTTTTGGTTCCAGAGGTAGAGAACCTATACGTCGTGCCGAGTCCGGGCTTTTTGCTGCAGGCCTCTGCGGTACTCGAATCGAGCGAAATGCGGAGATTGTTTGAGGATGTGCGCAACCGCTTTGATTTTGTGGTTGTGGATTCTCCGGCGTTGAGCGAGTGCAACGACGCCCTGACGCTGGAACCGTACACGGACGGTATGATTTTGGTAGCGCGGCCTGGTTACACTTTGTCTAGTATGTTGTCTGAGGCTGCCGATCAGTTGCTGGAATCTGACGAGGAGGAGTCCCATAAATCTGGGCTGCAGTTGTTGGGAGCGATTATTAACGGTGCTGATATTGCGGTGAAGTTCCGCAACCATATTGATGAATTGGAGTTGCCTTTGAGTGCGATTGACGATCGGGCGATCGAAGTGGGAGCGAGGCAATTACCGCAGCAGTCAAAGCCTAAAAACAAGGCTATTAAATAGTAAATTGAGCTAATTTATGTGCCTTGATTCTTCTAAAGCAATCCTCAACCCAATGTGAATATTTTGTAGGTGCAACCTAAGCAGCTTAAGCCGAAAGCACCGTTAACAGGCAGTCGATTTTAGATTTTAGATTTTAGATTTTAGAATCGACTCCAGAAATGAACCTGGGAGGCTGAACTTTGGTCTAACATTTTGCGCTCGGGGCGGCTCCTGTCTTCAAGCAAGTATCAGTTTTTGGGCGAGTTCAACACTCAACAGCCAGTCGATTTTAGATTTTAGATTTTAGATTTTAGATTGAAAAATTGACTCCACAGATGAATCTGGGAGCTGGAAATTAGGTGTAAAATTTTTCGCTTGTCAACAGTCATCCGTCAACAGTCATCCGTCAACAGTCAACAGTCAACCGTCAACAGTCAACCGTTAACAGTCATCAGTCAACAGTCAACCGTTAACAGTCATTACTTGAAAATGTGTCATCGCACTATTGATTGGATTCCGGGCGTTTCTGGCGTTTGCTCTGGATAAACTGTTCCAAATCGGCGATCGCATCTTCAAAATCCGCCAAATTAATTTTCGCAGGTCTAGCCTGCTTCGGCGGACTCGAAGACTGACTCGAAGGCTTAGCTTGAGGCGGCCGAGACTGAGGTTCTGCCGCTGGACTGCTGCTCGATTCTATATAATCAAACAATTCATCCAGGGACTGAAAAAATGATTGAGCCGAGGCCCGGCGTAAATTTTTCTGGTCGTCATCTATCATAAGCCACTCCATAGACTCTAAAAGTTGCCAACAAACTCTGCCCGCCTCCGGCGCGTGCAGACATGAAAACCCGACTAAAACAAGCAGGCGGACACACTTTAACCGGATGGTGGAATGCCTGCTGCTGAACTTGCTGTCCCAATATAAAAGCTGCTGCGCGCATTGGCAGCCTTTAAAGTATATTTAACTTTACACCCGCCTACTGAGTGATGTGAGACTTGGTGCAGACCCTGCTCAAAATTATCGGAAAATTGGCTTTGAAACCCCGTCCTTTTAGGACGGCTTTACATTAATTTGAATCCCCGGACGGGGTGGAGGGGTACGGTTGCCCCTCCGTCGGGATATGGTTGTCCCGTTCTCCTTTCGGAGTAAAGTTAGCACGCGCCTTTGTTTTAAGAGCTTGTTAGGCCCAAAGCACTATCTCAGTGACCT
The DNA here is from genome assembly GCF_036702785.1 of Microcoleus sp. AR_TQ3_B6. Lineage (NCBI taxonomy): Bacteria > Bacillati > Cyanobacteriota > Cyanophyceae > Oscillatoriales > Microcoleaceae > Microcoleus > Microcoleus sp. AR_TQ3_B6. Next base: position 63,258 of record NZ_JAUBVJ010000008.1, read on the forward strand.
TAAGATTGTTTAACTCTCAGCGACAGAGCTCTTGACTAGCTACGCATCCGCCTGGTGTCGTGACTCAAAAAACGTAGTCCGCGAAGGACTTAAGCTGGTCAGGATGGCTTTCTAGATTTCTCTTTCAAGCCTTATGCCTTTAGGCTAAGGTTCCTGACTGACTCTGAAAAAATCTTAGTTACGCCTCTTTCGTTGTCTAATTAACCCTAGTCTAGTCGAGAATAAGGAGACAGGACTTGCGCAACTATTACCGCTGTTCAAGGGTTGCGATGGCAACGCGCCAGCTCGAAAGGACGGACATACGGTGTTTTTTGCTTGAGTCCTAAGATTTCACAGGCATTAGGAGATTTTAAGGTGACTCAGGGATTTGATTACGATTTAGCAATTATCGGCGCTGGGGTGGGCGGACACGGGGCGGCCATACACGCGGTTAGCTGCGGGCTGAAAGTGGCAATTATCGAAGCGGGCGATATGGGGGGGACTTGCGTCAACCGCGGCTGCATTCCCTCTAAGGCGCTGTTGGCGGCTTCCGGACGGGTGCGAGATTTGCGGAATGCCCACCACCTCAAGACTTTGGGAATTCAATTGGGGAGTGTGGATTTCGATCGCGGGGCGATCGCGAATCACGCTAACACTATTGTTAGCAAACTTCGCGGCGACTTGACCAACAGCCTCAAACGTTTGGGCGTCGATACTATCCAAGGTTGGGGCAAAATCGCCGGTTCTCAAAAAATTACGATCGAAACCGATAAAGGCGAGAAAACTATTACTGCCAAGGATATTATTCTCGCTCCCGGTTCGGTTCCCTTCGTCCCCCCCGGGATAGAAATTGACGGCAAAACTGTATTTACCAGCGACGATGCTGTGAGGTTGGAATCGCTGCCGAAGTGGATCGCAATTATTGGCAGTGGCTATATCGGTTTGGAGTTTTCGGATATTTACACGGCCTTGGGCTGCGAAATTACGATGATTGAAGCTCTAGACCAATTGATGCCGACTTTTGACCCGGATATTGCTAAGTTGGCAGAACGAGTGTTAATTGCACCGCGCGATATTGAAACAAAGGTTGGGTTGTTGGCTAAGAAGATTATTCCCGGTTCGCCGGTAATTATTGAATTAGCTGATTTCAAAACTAAGGAAGTTGTGGAAGTTTTGGAAGTTGATGCTTGTTTGGTAGCAACTGGTCGGGTTCCGGTGAGCAAGAATTTGGGGTTAGAAACTGTTGGCGTGGAAACGATGCGCGGTTATATCCCTGTTAACGATAAGATGCAGGTTTTGGCGGCGGGAGAACCGGTGCAAAATTTGTGGGCGATCGGCGATGTTAACGGCAAGATGATGTTAGCGCATTCTGCGTCTGCTCAGGGAATTGCCGCAGTAGAAAATATTTGTGGCCGTCCCCGCGAAGTTGACTATTTGAGTATCCCGGCGGCGGCTTTTACTCACCCGGAAATTAGCTATGTGGGGATGACGGAACCTGCGGCGAAGGAGTTGGGGAAAGCTGAAGGGTTTGAGGTAGCTTCTGTCAAGACTTATTTTAAGGGAAATTCTAAGGCTATTGCTGAAGGGGAAACCGACGGTACGGCTAAGGTGATTTTCCGGAAAGATACTGGGGAGTTGTTGGGAGTTCACATTTTCGGTTTGCACGCTTCGGATTTGATTCAGGAGGCGGCAAATGCGATCGCCCAGCGCGATTCTGTGAACAATTTAGCATTCCGAGTGCACACTCACCCGACGCTTTCGGAAGTGTTGGATGAGGCGTTTAAACGGGCGGCTGGAGCGGGTAGTCATTAATCTGTAGGGGCGGTGCTCTTGTTTTACAGTCTTGGACGCACTCCACGCAAAGAAACCGGGTTTTTTACCTAATCTGTGGGTGGGAACGAAATATTTTCGTAAAAAACCCGGTTTCTCGCCCCCGCGTAAGTGCTATTTTTAGATACCCGACTTTTTCAAGAAGTCGGGTATCTGGGTATTCTATTTTATGGCGGCGGTAGAGTGCCGATCGCATTTTGGGCTAATTCTAGAAATTGCTCGCCGCAGTTAAGTTGCTCCGCAGCTTGCTCGACAGTGACAGTATCAAGTCCCCCGTAATCCCCACTATTTCGCAAGTCTTGAGCATCAATTAAGAATCGGTGAAACTCAGCAGGAACTCTTCCTGTCCGGGCAAATTCTCGGCCGAAAGCTCCAATTACTGCGGCATGACTGGAAAATGACATTCCTTCGCCCTCTAAAAATGCCTCAGCAATATAAAACATGGCGTAATAAGCGCGGGATGCTGCATAGTCTGGGAAACCATTATTTAGTAATAGCTTTGCCGCCGATAGACTTTGACGAGCTTTCATGAGTAAGTCTAATTGTTCGGGTTTCATAAAGCTATTCCCTCTTTACGAATGTTCCTCAATAAAGGCCCGTTGTAATGTATAAATCGCTGTTCGTCCATAAACAGACAGCTAATGACTTCATCATTTTGGAGCGACAAATCGGCTCGGATGTGGCTGGTTCTTTTAATTTCTTCGCCTGGGTTTACTTGCCCTTTGAGGACGACTAAAATATCAATGTCAGAGTCGGGGCGTGCATCGCCTCTGGCTTGGGAGCCGTAGAGTACCATTTTGGTGAGGCGATCGCCGTACAGTTGCTCGAAGTGCGATCGTAACTGAGTTAGGATAGTCTTGAGTTTATCGTTAATACTCATATTAGTGATAAATTATTTAAGGTCGATATATCCTCTGTGCTAAAATTGCTGTCTAGGAACAGGATTAAGCATAAACCAGGTGCGAGGTGATTTCAAGTCAAGATTGGACATTTCCAGAAGCAGCCAGCCAGAAAATACCCGAATCCTGGGGCGATGCACAGCCAAACAAAAAGAAACCAGGTTGGCGGTGGCGAGATCCAACCAATCAGGGAAATGGTGTAAGGATTGACAAAGGGGATGCAGATAGCAGTTTTCCTTCTCAGCAGGTAGACCACGTTATTCTTAGAAAAGACGGTCAAGTTATCGGTAAAAATGGTCAACCCATCGCAGGTAGCATCAAAAATAGTCCCACAGAAGCTCACATCCCTTTAGATAAATGGTTGCAGTGGCAAACCTGGTACGCACCTTAGTAAAGGAGAAAGTTGTATGGTAAAGTATCCGAAAATGAGAGAGGAGTTATTAGAAACTCTCCGAAGTTTGGCAGATAGAGAATATCAACATAAAGCTTGGCTAGAGAGCGATTATCCGCCCGGTATTGAGTGCGACAGTTTTGATGAGGCGGTTCATTTTCTTTACGACGATACAGTGCTGGCAGAAAACCCAAAGGCGGCAATCGGAGTAATTATTGAAGATGAAAAAGAAGCCCGTTTGATCTCAGCAGTTTGTCAGGCTATAGACTTAGTTTTTGAGGCGTTGGGGACAGGAGTTTCTGATGAGGAATATATTAAATCTTCTGAGTGGACAAGCGTAGTTGAGGCGGCATCGAGAGCGTTGCAGGCGATGAAATTCAATCGCAGGAAGCGGTTAAGGGTTAAGTTAAAGTGCGATTCCCGACGGGATAGCTACCCTTCACGCACTTTAGGCAGAATGCTGCAATGTGGCTGAATTTTGGCAACAACAAAAGGGGATTCGATATCGATCGACCAGTTTTCATCAATAACTTTGAGATTGGCATCTAAAATTAGAGTCAGTTCGCCAATTTCATCATCGCCATCATCGCTAACCAGGTTGTTTTCGCCCGCAGATAAATCGGCTTTGAGTAAAAATTTAAGTTTAATCCAGTGAGAAGTCGGATGGTTGTTTAGGATATTTGTGCCGAGCGATCGGCTGATTAACTCAGCACAAATGGGATGAATGAAAGCTATTTGTTCATAAAACTTATTGCTATCCCAATAACCGCGTATTTTGTAATTGCAGGATTCTAGATATTGCGTTGCGAGGAGACTTATATGAATAGGTTTTAAGATTTTAGCAAGTTCATCCCAATTATTGGGTAGAGATTCCATTGGGTTGTGTGAGATCGGGATTCTTTGATTATACCAAAGAGCGATCGCACTTCAATCATATAAGGGCGATCGCTCTTTCAGCAGCTAAGTCAATTCTCAGAAATACCCGAGCAACATAGCCTGTGCCTAGCATTTTCCGGTCGTGGATTTAAAAGACTACTGGGGTTTAACTGCATTGTTCCTTTGGCATGACTTACTTATAATTTAATCTCTCTCGCCTTTCGGCTTTATGGATGGAATCATCTTCTGTCCACAATGGTTCTGGCTGTAAGTCGGGAATCTTAGCAAACTGCCTTAAAACTGATTCGTTACCTGTAAATGTATAAATCTGTTGAGCTATCACTTTGCAGCAACTTTCAGGATAAAGAAATACCTGTCTTTCGCTAAAACGAATTACATACCAGTCATGCTGTTGAAAAAAGTAGTTACGGTTATCGTCTTGACCTATACAATGAGTGGGTCTCAACGGAGAATTGTTAGGATATGGGCGTGGGGTGTATGGTTCATCTATTTCAATATCTATTGAAAACCAGTTGTTTTCAGGCTCAACATAGGCAAAATCTGGTGTGTAATACACTACCTTTTTTAAGATGAATATTTTATCATCACCAAAATAGTTCCTGAGCAGGTTAGGAAATCGACAATTGTCAGGGTATTCTGTGAATCCTCTTTTGTTTTCTGCTGGTTCTATGTCAAACTTTTGGGGTTTAAGTGATAAAAATGCTTGTTGACAAGCCTCCATCCTCCAATCACTGACTTTTTGGGGAGTTCGTAAGTTTTCAACTTCCTGTTGGTAGATTCTTTCTAAGTTTTGCTTTTGACGTTCCCATTCAGCAAGCAACTCCTTATGTTTAATTGTCTCTTGATGTATGGATTGTTCCCAGTCTTTAATAATTTTAGGATAACTATTTCGTTTTTCCTGGTAAGCTGCTAGTTCTTCCCGATATTGGCTAAGTCTGATAGGATAGCTTTCAACCTGGGTATAACCAAACCAAAACACTCCTAATGTTAACATTATAAAAAAAGTCCATCCGGCTCCAATGCTATTACTAGCACTACCAACTAAGGCACTGATTATAGATACTCCTAGTTCAGCAAGAAATAATGGAATTAATTTTATCCTGACAGGAGGTGATTCAATAAAAACTTCTGGTTCTTCTGGCTTAGGTAGTAGTTGAAGTATTGGCGGAGGAAAAACTTTAGGTGGTTCTGGTACTGGAGGTAAGCTTGCCAAAGCTTTCTCAATAGAAAGTGGATACAAAATCACTGGGTAAGTATTCATAAATGTTATAAATTTAAACTAGAGCGATAGCAATCATCTAAAGAAACATTATTTTTGTTGAAATAATCTGTATACCAGTCGAATAAGGTAGGCTAATATCGAGAATAAGCCAACTTTTAAGGACATATATTCGATGGCTTGACGTTACACAACAACACCATACCAATCGTCACTGGTAGGCAAAGCCCCAAAATTAATAGCCTTACTTTTATGTTATTTATGTTGAAAAAAAAACTTAATAAATGCCTGATGTAAATATTATTTTTTCGTAATTCTTCCGTTTTGTACAGTCGGTAAAAGTCGGAACTCGTAGGGAATTTTAATATTTATTTTAGCTTATTAAGTCGGATAAAGCCGGATAAAGTAGGTTAGACCAGAAAAAGTCGGATAAAGTAGGATATAGTAGGTAAAACTCCTACACCACCGACCTATGGACGTTCAAGAAGTCTTAAAACTTGCCGACGACCTAGTTTTTATCAATACGGGAAAACACTTAGACAATCTGCAAGAGGTGATACTGCGGGGAACTTTACAAGGTCAGAAATACTCAAAAATAGCAGAGGAATCTCACTGTAGTGAAGGTCACATTAAAGATATTGCCTCTGCATTATGGAAGCTACTATCAGAAGTATTAGGCGAAGAAGTCAATAAAGCAAATTTGAGAGTCAGATTGGAACAAGTAAAATTATCAAATCTCTGGAACTTCAATAAAGATTTTGTACACATTGGTAACGTCAATTTCTGTGAAAATAATTCACACTCCCCAAAAGTTCCCAATTCACCAACCGATGAAGAACCTCTAAACAAAGGCAACACTGAACCAAAATTGCGTCAATTCTTAGCTGAAATGCCTAAGTCTGGCATTTTTTACGATCGCACATCCGAACTCACCACCCTCAAACAGTGGATTCTACACGAAAACACCCGCCTACTCGCCATACACGGCATAGTCGGCATTGGCAAAACCGCACTCGCCACACAACTTGTCGAACAAATCAAACATGAATTTGATTTCGTCATCTGGCGAAGTATCGCCACACCTCCACCCCTGCCAATACTTCAAACAAGTATAATTAAATTCTTCTGTAGGGGCGGTGCCCCCGTGCCCGCCCCAAATGCCGACGGCGTGGTTGTCCCAGAGAATGGGGCAACCACGGGGGGATTGCCCCTACTGAACTACTTGCAAAAATACCGCTGTCTGCTGATACTCGATGACGTACAAATGGTAAATAGCAGCGGACAACTCGCTGGCAATTACCAACCTGGATATGAAGATTACGGCACACTATTCAGACAGGTAGGAGAATTATTTCACAACAGTTGCTTAGTGTTGCTCAGTTCCGAAAAACCCAGAGAAATCGCCGCATTAGAAGGCAAAAATCAACCAGTTCGCTCATTACAACTCAATGGTTTAGGTGCGGGCGCGGGGGAAATCCTTAGAGAAAAAGGTTTAGCTGAACATGAAAAATGGTCAGAACTAATTGAACAATACAGAGGCAATCCCTTGTGGTTAAAAATAGTTGCTACAATGATTCAAGATTTGTTTAACGGCAGCCTATCGGAATTTTTGTCGGATGATACACTATTTTTAGGTGATTTAGAATCTTTACTGCATCAGCCATTTAATCGTTTATCCGAGTCAGAAAAACAGGTAATGTCATGGCTAGCCAGTGAAACCGCGCCAGTTTCCCTCTCAAAAGTGCCAGAGAATCTGCAATTATCTCGATCGCAATTTTTGAAAGTGATGCAATCCTTGGGACGGCGTTCATTAGTTGAAAAAATCCAGGAGGGCGATCGCACATTTTTCACCCTCGATCCGGTACTAAAAGAGTATGTCAAAACTAACTATTTTAACCCCAACTCTGACTCATAAAAAATTATATTATCGTCAAGTGAATTATCGGGAACTGAGAAATGTGCGATCGACCTTTTGGTAAAATGTGGGAATGCGCGATCGACCTTTGTTTATTAAATTGGCTTTTCAGTCCTCTTTTAGAGGACTTTTGCTATGAGACGGGGTTTTCCACCTCCGGCGGACTTGCTTAGCGAAGGGATTTTGGCTGCCCAAAAGTGCGATTCCCTACGGGATAGCTACGCTCGCGCGCACTTATTCCACATCATTCTTTAATAGGGAATCCAATCTAACTTATCGATCCATTCTTCAGATTCAGTAGTTTCCCAAATAAAATTAATTGTTTCTGCCCATCTGCCGATACTTCCACTTGGACGCACCCAAACTAATCCCCAAATTTGTCCCCCTGCAGCCCAATGTTCCTCCAAATGTCCGGGAATACTTTTGCGGTTATCCGTCACTAATAGTCGTTTCGATGATTCCAAATAAAGGAGAATCTCTGGATCTAAAGTTCCGAATGGCGGTGCATTTGAATCACCCACCCGCAAAATATCTATCTCCGGTTGAAGTTTTAAAACAGCACTTTTGAGCTTAGGTGGCAAATTTTCATCGAGTAAAAAACGAATTTTCACGCTTAGTTAAGCAACTCCTGTTCTCGCTGTGCTTTGATTGCTCTCAAACGCAATGCTAGAGGAGATGGATTAGCCAACGATTCCTGATAGCGTTCTTCCCGCCACTTCGCCAGGCGCAACATATAAGCATCCATCTGCTTGCGATTGTGCAGATAATAAGTTAGCGTCGCGTAAATTTTCTCTAAATTCAAACTTGGTAATTCTTCCAGAATTTGGTCGGGCGAATATCCATCCAAGTAATATTTAATTACGTCGTCGATGCCGATCCGATGTCCTTTGATGCGGATATCATCGGGGTCGAGAAATTCAAAATAGTCTTCTAATTGCATCGGTTTATCTCCGAATACTTAGTTAACGGCATTTTATCATAAATTGAAAAGGGCGATCGACCTTATATAATAAAAACTGGTTGCGATCGCCCTTTATCCCCCTATCATGCTTCAAATCCGTCGCCGTCCCCCCAGCACCTCCGTCTCCTTAGTCTACTTAGGCTGACTGCATAGCCGCAGATTCAGCAACACTCTCTTCATCTTTGCCACTCAAACCAGTTCCAAATTCAGTATATTGCCGCACATTAGGATGGCGAAAACCGAGTACAATATCTTCTTTAGGAATACCTGCTGCCAGTAAATCGGTAGCCACTCCTTCTTCGGTATCATCATATTGAATCCAGATTTTACCGTCGATTAAATTGATGTGAATTGGTGTAGCGTGAAGGTAATTGTCATCATTCCAACCAATATCCAAAACTAAGTATCCTCCTCGATCGTCATCAAATATCAGTTGAGAATGATAGCCGTCAGGTAGAGTATTGCGGAAATTAGCGTGTTCCTGAAGTATGGTTTTGATAATTTCTGGGTATTTAAATCGTGTATCCATTGAAGTATTGCCTCATTTTTTTATCAAAAAAAATCACTTTTACGAGCTGATTTTTTAATAAAACTTGTCCTAATTATATGGTAAATACGCTATTAAAAATTGGTTGAGAAATTGCTCGATCGCGACTTATGCACTCCCACGCCTAGAAACCGGGTTTTTTACGAGGTTAAAGGCATTAACGCAGAATTGTCGGGAAAAAACCCGGTTTCTGCCTCACTCATCCTCCCAAGAAACCGGGTTTTTTACGAGGTTAAAGGCATTAACGCAGAATTGTCGGAAAAAACCCGGTTTCTGCCTAAGCCCGATCGTCCTCCCAAGCAGTAATGGTAGAATAAAGGGCGATCGTAACGACAACTTAAAATCTGTAGCGATCGCCCTTTATCCCCCCTATCATGCTTCAAATCCGCCGCCGTCCCCCCAGCACATCAGTCTCCGTCCTCTACCTCAGCTACCAAATCGCCGTACCCGACGCCGAACCCCAGCACATCCTCGAAGAAATCGTCTGGGAAAAAGAAGCTGAAGTGGCCCAAAAGCGCGATCGCACCCCCTTAGCCGATCTTCACAAAAAACTCCCGTTTGCACCGCCCATCCGCGACTTCCTCGGCGCCCTTAAAAACGGTAAAACCACACCCGCTATCATCGCCGAAGTTAAAAAAGCTTCCCCCAGCAAAGGCGTAATTCGCGAAGATTTCGACCCGGTGGCGATCGCCCTAGCTTACCAACAAAACGGTGCTAGCTGCATCTCCGTACTCACCGATGAAAAGTTCTTTCAAGGCAGCTTCGACAACCTCGCTAAAATCCGGGCGGCCGTCGATTTACCCTTACTTTGCAAAGAGTTTATTATCTATCCCTACCAAATTTATCTAGCCCGGATTCACGGCGCGGATGCTGTATTGTTAATCGCAGCCATTCTATCTGACAAAGACTTACAATACTTTGTAAAAATTGTCAAGACATTGGGCATGACAGCTTTAATAGAAGTTCACACTCTCGAAGAACTCGATCGAGTATTAACCCTAGAAGGCGTTAACCTGATCGGCATCAACAACCGCAACCTAGAAGACTTTTCCGTCAGCCTAGAAACTACCGGTCAACTATTAGCCGATCGACAAACCGCAATCCAAGCAAAAGGTATCCTCATCGTCAGCGAGTCAGGAATCCACACTCCCGACGACCTAACTCAAGTTGCCAGCGCCGGCGCCGAAGCCGTCCTCATCGGCGAATCTCTAGTCAAACAGCCGGATCCAGGGGCCGCTTTAGCCTCCCTTGTCGAAGCCCATCCGGGTCTGTGAAAGGCGAGACCGCTTGACAAACCACCCTTAATTCTGATAAAAAATGATTGAGTAGGTAAATAATGAGAATTTCTAGCCTGCATCGACTCAAGCGCTACTGTAAAAAAAAATAGCACTCAAAGCTACATTGCATAGAAATATTTTGCCAGAAAGCAATTAAATCTATTCTCTAAGCCTGTCGATCGCCAAATTTAGCGTTTCCAACGCACCCAGCCCCGAAAATTCGATCGGCAAAGCAGGGGTTATTGTACGGTTAGAACACAAATAAACAATCGGGCATCTAATGTTCACCTGTGATGCCTCATGCAATTGCAATGGGGTGTCGGTTCGCTGAGGTATGTTAGCTTTCATGGAGCCAATCCCCCTTCCTTCGTACATTCATTATGAATTGCTACTTCAATTGTTAGAACGCAAAACGATGTTTGCTGTCAGTCCCCAGTCGCCGCAGCAGCAACAAGTTCACCAACTTATTATTACATTGCGCAAAGCCCTTGCCATTCAAAAGCAATTAGAACAAAGCTGCGAGCGATCGAACTTAGCGGTAGAACACCGCTGGTCTCTAAATGAAATTAACCAGAAGGGAGTTAAAAGTTAAAAAAACTTAGAGTAGCGACGTATCGTATTTGATTTATTCTATATAACTCCCACAGAAAAACTTAGGACAATATTATGGACAACAAATTAATGCTGATGATTCCCGGCCCGACGCCGGTGCCTGAAGCGGCATTGTTAGCGATGGCAAAACACCCGATGGGCCACCGCAGCAAGGAATTTGACGCGATTTTTGCAGAATGTACCGAAAACCTCAAATGGTTGCACCAAACTAGCAGCGACGTGCTGAGTTTAACCGTTTCCGGTACCGGCGCGATGGAAGCTGGAATAATTAATTTCCTGAGTGCGGGCGATCGAGTTTTAGTGGGCACGAACGGCAAATTTGGCGAACGCTGGGCTGAAGTCGCCGAAGCTTACGGTTTAAACGCCGAAATTATTAAAGCCGAGTGGGGCCAACCTTTAGACCCCGAAAACTTCCGCGAAAAACTCGAAGCAGATACACAGAAGCAAATCAAAGCTGTCATCATTACCCACTCGGAAACCTCCACCGGCGTCCTCAACGACCTCGAAACCATCAACCGCCACGTTAAAGCACACGGCGAAGCTTTAATTATGGTGGATGCTGTCACCAGTTTAGGTGCTGTCAATATTCCGATGGACGCTTGGGGAATCGATGTCATTGCTTCGGGTTCTCAGAAAGCTTACATGATTCCCCCAGGTTTGGGTTTTGTCGCCGTCAGTCCCAAAGCTTGGGAGGCTTACAAAACTGCGAAACTGCCCCGCTATTATTTAGATTTGGGCAAATACCGCAAAGAAGCTGCCAAAAATACGACTCCTTTTACTCCACCGGTCAATATGTTTTTTGGGCTGCAAGTAACATTGCAGATGATGAAAGCCGAAGGATTAGAAAACGTTTTCGCGCGGCACAAACGGTTGATGACAACTACTCGCGCTGCTGTAAAAGCTTTAGGTTTGCCTTTGTTGGCCGCTGACGATGCCGCCAGCCCTGCGATTACCTCGGTTATGCCACCAGAATCCGTAGATGCTCAAAAAGTGCGGACTTTGATGAAAAAAAGATTTGACATTGCTCTCGCCGACGGACAAGACCATTTGAAAGGTAAAATCTTCCGAATCGGCCATTTGGGCTTTGTGTCCGATCGCGATATCCTAGCAGCAATTTCCTCTTTAGAAGCGGTGTTGCGAGAATTGGGTCATGAAGGCTATACTCCGGGTGCCGGCGTTGCCGCTGCTGCCAAATTCTTGGCTGAATCCTAATCTCAGTTGTTAAAGGATTTTAGATTTTGGATTTTCTCTAAAATCTAAAATCCTTTTAATATGCTTCGGATAACCAATCAAAGATTTTATCCAACTGTTCGAGAGTGACTAAACCGTATTGCCACAGAACCATCGGCAAGGAATCCGGATCTTTATCGCGCTGGCGCTGTTTGTCACCGCCACCACGTTCGGCGACAGCAATTGACGCTGGAGAAATTGCCAAATCTTCTTGTAAAAATCGAATTAATCGAGTGTATCTAGCCGGTGCCATCTGATTTCACCTCTTTGTATAGGACACCATTTTCTAATGGGAACCTGATTTTTTTGATTAGTAATAAGCCAGTTTTAAATCTGTCTGGTAACCGTCGATAACGGTTTTAACAGTATTGGCGGTTGAAAGTGCCAAACGTAATTCTCAGTGCGACTGTAAAGCAAACCTTTCCCAAAAAGCGAAAGGTTTTGCACTTTTGCTGATGCCAGCCCGATCGACTGGCGATCGCGATCGAATCTAAACTGAATACTTCGGCATCTTTGCAGCGCGAATCGAAATAAATTCTGCTACCTAAAACTAATAAACCAGGTTCAGACTTTAACTTCATCTGCCAAAATGCAGAATCCGCAAATCTACTTCAAAATTGGTTAGATATTTCGATCGAACCCCTACCTGCTACCCTTCGTTAACTTAGCCAATTAACGTGGCTCCTAGAATTTTACTTCAAATAGGTTTAGTAGATTTAGCTCGAACTTCAGAAGTTCCAGAAAATTTCTTTTCGTGCTGCTACCTCTTGAGGCTGAGTATCGTCTCTCAGGATTGGTAACGAGTCGCTGACTCGTCTCATACCCGCGACCAACAATCCACAGCTTCCGCAAACAAGCTCAAGCCCAGACTCAGTAAGATTGACATCCTAGCAAATCTTTTGGTGTCTGTACTGCATCTTACATTAATAATTTAACAGATTTAATCAATTTTTGTAAAGTTTCTAAATTTTCTCGGGGATTCCGAAGGCAGGCGGATCTCTGGGCGATGGAAACCGGGGGATTATGTCTGTGTTCGGGTTTTACTGGAACAACGCTTCGGACATTTTTTGATTGCCAACCGTAGAATAAGGGTTTCAGACTACAACCTAAAAACTTAGTCCGCTGAGGCAGGTTGACCGAAGAAACCCGGTTTCTAGGAAATTTTGGGTTTAGTAATGAGAAATATGGGAAAAACCTGCTTTCTAGCCCCCATGGGCGAGGGAACTGAAACTGTCGGAAGTTTTACTAGAAAAACTCGATTTTAATACGATCGCCCACTTTGACACCGAGTTCAGCAGCTCGCCCGCCCCGGAGTTCAATAACTCGATCGACAGCAGTATCGGGCCCGTAGGTAGGACAAGGATCGGCAGTACAAGGAGGTGCAGAAAGTTCGAGCGCCTTAACTACCCCATCCCGCAGGAAAATCATATCCAGAGAAATTTTGCAATTTTTCATCCAAAAATTGACCTCTCGCGCCGGTTTAAACTCAAACAGCATTCCTCTGTCATCCGGCAAAGAAGTTCTGTACATTAAACCCATAGCCTGCTGTTCGACTGTTTTCGCGACTTCGAGTTGGATTGGGCGATCGGCTATCCGAGCTCTAGCAGAAACAGGCAGCACTTGACCCGATGTTGTAGCCGTTGGAGACTGCGAGGTCAAAATACCAGTAGCACCAGTATCTGCGACAGGTAAAGTCGGCGAACATCCCAGCAAAAATAGAATTACCCCAATACCGAGCAAATTAGTTAAATAACTCATAATGATTTTAGATTTTAGATTTTAGATTTTAGCTGAAACAGCAGAAGCTTCACACCTACCCTTCGGGAGGTGTTGAGATGAATGCGAGTGAGATGAGGAGTCCCACCCCAACCAAAACCGACTTTTCGACGCTCTTCGGTTGCCCAGGGGTGGGTGACGAGACGAACAAAATCCCTTACACTAACCAAAGCTTTTTGTTATGCTGTTCTTAGAGCAATTCAAGAAGCAATCTAAGTCTCGTGTTAAAAGCTGTTAAAGTCCGAATCTATCCAACAGAAGCCCAGCAAGTGCATCTTGCTAAGGCTTTCGGTTGTGTGCGTTGGGTCTGGAATCAGTCTTTACACATAATGACTTCGACCTATCAAGAAACTGGGAAGGGCGTTACAGCCATGACCCTGAAGAAATCTATACCTCTATGGAAAGCTGAGTTTGAATGGTTGTCAGAGTGTTACTCGCAGTGCCTTCAACAGTCAGTTTTAAATCTCGGCGTAGCTTTTGGGAATTTCTTTGATGGTCGAGCAATGTATCCCACATTCAAAAAACGCCAAGGGAAACAATCTATTCACTACCCTCAAAATGTCAAAGTCTTTGGTCCAAGTGAGATTAAATTCCCTGGTAATTTGGGCACTGTCAGAGCCAAGGTTCATCGAGATATCAACGGGAAAGTCAAGACCGTAACTGTCTCGAAGAACCCTGATGGTAGATACTTTGCTTCGATGCTTGTAGATGATGGTGTTGCTCTGCCAGAGTCCAGTGCTGACGGCGATGTCATTGGGATAGATCTGGGTCTAACCGATTTTGCGGTTACATCGAACGGCTCTAAGTATCAACACCCTAGAGCTACCAAAAAACACGAACGAAATCTTAAACGCAAGCAGAAAAAGCTGGATCGCAAAACTGATAAAACGACTAACAATCGACGACAGGCGAAGCTGGCTGTTGCCAAGGTTCATTCAAAAATTAAAAGAGTCCGCGAGGATTTTCTACATAAACTATCGCGCAAGATAGTGGACGAAAACCAAGTCATAGTAGTGGAAAATCTGGCAGTAAGAAACATGGTGAAAAACCATTGCCTAGCCAAAGCAATATCTGATGCTGGCTGGGAGATGTTCTGCACTATGCTCAAGTACAAAGCAGAAATGGTGGGCAAGGTTTATCTAGAAATAGGTCGATTTTTTGCATCAACTCATCTTTGCTCAAGTACGTTGAAATCACTGCCAAAGATGGATTTATCTGTGCGTGAATTCGACTGTCCACACTGTGGCAAGCGGCACCATAGAGACATTAACGCCGCGATCAATATCAAAAATGAAGGCTTGCGCGTATTGACGTTGGGAACCAGCGTTATTGCTCCTGAAGGCTATGTAAGACCAAAACAGTATGGGCGCAAGTCTACTACTGCGGAGGCTATGGTTGTTGAAGGGAGAAGCCCAAACTCTACCCGCTTCGGGTGAGTGTGTGGTAGTTCACATTGGCAATTGGTAATTGGACATTGGAACTAGCCAACAGTCAACAGTCAACACTCAACAGTCAACAGTCAACACTCAACACTCAACAGACTGCTTCAAGCTTCGCGCATCACATAGCCAACACCGCGCACCGTCTGAATCAAGCGCTTTTCGCCCTCATCTTCAATCTTAATCCGCAGATAGCGGATGTAAACCTCAATCACATTCGACTCGCCCAGAAAGTCGTAACCCCAAACATTTTCCAGAATTTGTTCCCGAGTCAAAACCTCCCGGGGATGTTCCATCAAATACTTTAGCAGCTCAAATTCCTTCATCGTCAGGTCGATCGCCCGTCCATTGCGCAGGGCCCGCCTAGAGGCCAAATCCAAAACTAAATCGCCAAACCTCAATTGTTCGTTGCTGGTGTTATCGGGCTGCAAATACAAGCGCACCAACTGCAAAAACTCCTCAGTGCGGTATGGTTTGAGAAAATAATCATCCGCGCCAGCTTCTAGACAAGCTACGCGATCGTCAACTGTATCACGACCGATCAATAACAGCACCGGCACCCGATTGCCCATACTTCTGAGGTTAGAACACAGTGACAGCCCCGACTCAGGACCAAGTATCCGGTCAATTACAATCAAAGCTGGCTGCAATTGACGGACTAACTGTTGGCCGGTGGCGGTATTAGAAGCCACTACCGGTTCGTAGCCGGAGGATTTTAAGTCGAGACTCAAGTGTCCGGCGAGAACTTCGTCTGTTTCAACTAGCAGGACACAGGGATTGCGATCGAGAGTAATTGCAGCCATTGAATTGACCGGTGAAGACTATAACTGTTCTAGCACGTTTGAGGCTTGTTGGCAGTTGACAGTTGACAGTTGACAGTTGGCTGTTGGTTATTTGTGATTAGTTATTTGTTAGTTCCCATGCCCAATTCGAGCGTGCCTCGATGCCCTATGCCCAATTCGCAATTCGCAATTTGAATCTATGACCATCATCGTATTTGGCAGTATCAACATCGACCTAGCAGCAAAAACTCCCCGGTTGCCGCAACCAGGGGAAACTATCATCGGTAGCAATTTTTTCACGGCCGGCGGCGGCAAAGGAGCAAATCAAGCCGTCGCGGCCGCCCGTCTCGGCACTTCTACCCACATCATCGGCCGCGTCGGTAACGATAAATTTGCTGAAGAATTATTGACTAATTTACAATCTTATGGTTTAAGTACAGACAATGTATTAATCGACCAAAACACTCATTCAGGTGTGGCAATTATCGCGGTAGACGAGACAGGCCAAAATAATATTATTGTGATTCCGGGGGCGAATAACAATGTCGGTGAAGCAGATATAGAACGTCTCAAAAAAGTGTTGACAGGAGCTACATCTTTGCTGTTACAGTTAGAAATTCCCCTGGAAGTTGTCCAAGAAGCTGCGAAAGCTGCTCGTCAAGCGGGGGTGCGAGTTATTCTCGATCCAGCACCGGCTAGGGCGGATTTGCCGTTAGCGGAGCCCTCGAAGAGGATCGAACTTTATCCGCTAATTGACATTATGACGCCGAATGAAGTGGAAGCGGGCCAGTTGGTCGGTTTTCGGGTGAATGACACGGAAACCGCGATTGTGGCTGCCAAACAGTTGCAGGAGCGCGGTGTCAAGAATGTTATTGTCAAATTGGGCGATCGCGGGGCTGTTGCTGTTACGGCGGATGAAACGTTTTTTGTACCGGCTTTTGCTGTGGAGGCGATCGACACTGTGGCCGCTGGCGATGCTTTTAACGGCGGGTTGGCCTCGGCATTAGATGCCGGTCTGTCCTTGTCAGAGGCGGTGCGGTGGGGCGCAGCAGCGGGCGCTCTGTGCACAACTAAAAGGGGTGCTCAAGGTGCTATGCCCGATCGGGCAACTTTTGATAAATTTTTGCAGAATTTAACTTGAATTTGTCAGGTGCGCGTTAGTTGAATTTGTCAAGTGCGGAATGCGCGCCCTACTTTGACTTGTAAAGCGCGCGTTAGTTGAATTGGTAATTTGTCAGGTGCGGAAGGCGCACCCTACTTTAACTATTTTTGTTTAATCGTTGTCTTTGAATTCTTTGGCTAGGCGATCGAGTCTGTCGTTAGTTTCTTTTGTAAACTTGAGTAACCTAACGCTGACAATATTTAATGTTAATCCGCCAGCGGTGACAACTGAGCCTTCTGTGACTTTTCCAGAAAACAACAGTACGATGACTAAAATACTGATAGAGGCGTTTACTATTTTTAACCCAATAGTCACGTTAAAACTGAATTTAGCTTGACGCAAACGTTCTTGAATGACATCTCGCTCCATTTCTGGGTAATCATCAGAACGGAATGGTGGGTTGGAATTGGACTTATTAAGAAGCATTTCCTTTCTTTTAACTCTATAATGTCTATCTTCCACCTACTGAAACAGCTTTGGGACGATTCTGAAGACGATAGGCAGGAACTTTGTAGATTTTGAGTAATTAACTTTGCCATCTCAGTTCCCGCTAGCTTTTCAGCTTGGGAGGCTGAGATCCGAGCAAACTTGGTTTACTGGCTTAAGTTCATATAAACTATTACTATCTTCCTTAAGTTCGGGAATATCGTCACCCGAACGTTAAACTTCGCCAATTTATGAATTCACGGACGCAGCAGCGCGATCGCGGTTTGATACTGACCCCCAAAGGATGGCAGAAGCTTCAGGCTGAGATAGATCGGTTGGGTATAACCAGCGAAAGATACGTCGTCCGTAAGATCCATGAAAAAATTCAACTTGAGCTCAACGGCGAAACGTTACATCGTGATACAGTCAGGAGGATAGTGCGCGGTGAAAGAGTCCAAAAAAGCTCTCTTGAAGTTGTTTTTAAGGCGCTTCGGCTAAAACTGGAGGAGGGTGACTGGGATTTTGCTCCTAAAAATCAACTGCAAAATGCAGAAGATAGCGAAACTTCCTGGTTTGTAATTGGCACTCCCATCACCCATCCGCGCTACTTTTTTGGGCGGAAGAAGGAACTAAAACGCCTATTCGACTTACTGAAACGCCGTCCCCTGCCAAATGCTGCCATTATCGGCAAGAGCCACAGTGGCAAGACTTCTTTGCTGGAATACTTGAAAAATATTACCACCACCCCAACAGCACAGTTGCGTCCCGGTCAAAAATCTGACTGGTTGCCCTCTCCAGAAAACTATCGCTGGATTTTCGTAGATTTTCAAGGTCCGCGACGGCAGAGTCGGGAAGAGTTGCTGCGCTACATTTTAGAATGCCTAAAAATGTCAGTTCCCAGCCCTTGCGACTTAGAGGGATTTAGGGATGCGGTTAGCAGTAATTTACGTCAGCCTACAGTCATCTTATTTGATGAAATTGGTGTAGGTTTACAGCGCTGTCCCGAATTAGATGATGAGTTTTGGGAGAGTTTGCGCTCTTTGCAAAGAGAAACCAATGGGAATTTAGGGTTTGTCTTGGCAACTCCAGAATCGCCGAGCGAATTAGCGCGTAGGACCGGACATAGTTCGCCTTTTTTCACTATCTTTGGATATACCGCAAATCTGGGGGCTTTGACTGAAGCTGAAGCGCGCGAGTTCATAGCCAGTTTGCCCAGGCCTTTTCCGGCTGAGGATGTCGAGTGGATTTTGACTCAAAGTAAATGCTGGCCTCTGCTGCTGCAAATCCTTTGTCAAGAACGATTATTTAGTCTGGAAGATGAGGAAATGGGGGATGATTGGCAGGAAGAAGGGTTAAAACAGATGCAGTCCTTCGCTCATTTATTTGATCATTTATTAGAGCTACTTTTCTAGCGATCGTTATATTTATGGAACTACTCAAAATTAAGTACGTAAAGCAATTCGATCGCAAGCCCTCGCATTTATCTGTGGGATCAATCTAAAATCTAAAATCTAAAATCTAAAATCGGATGACCTCACCAAACGTGCCGCCCAACGCCTACACCGATTCACCAGAACAGCATCCCAACCTGATGCTGGGTAGCCTGCAACTGCTGTTCTGGCTTTTCTTTCATCCCTCGGCTTGGCAAAATCATCTCAAGCGTATTGACCCTGCAATTACTTCTAGACCGCCGCCGCCCTCCTTTGTTACTCTACGGTCAGCGGCGCATGGGCAAAACATCCCTCCTCAACAACCTGGGACGCTTGCTACCCAGCACTATCATTCCCATGTTTGTAGACTTACAAGGGCCAGTTGCATCGGCAAGCAATTATGCTAGTTTCCTATACAATATCGCCCGGAGTATGGCAAACTCAGCCCAGCGCCAAAGTGCGTTAACTCTCCCATCTCTTGACCGCGAAACACTGGAAGATGACCCTTTCACCCGCTTTGATGAATGGCTGGACGAAGTAGAACAAGCGCTACAACAAAATATTGCCCTGCTTGCCTTGGATGAATTCGAGGCGCTAGATAATGCCATCACAAAAGGACGCTTTGATGAGGAGGATGTTCTGGGAATGTTGCGTCACCTGATTCAACATCGTCCCCGCTTCAAAGTGCTGCTAGCTGGTTCCCATACAATAGAAGAATTTCAGCGTTGGGCTAGCTATTTAATCAATGTCCAAGTCGTTCATATCAGCTACCTGAAACAACCCGAAGCGCGCCAATTAATTGAGCAACCAGTCAAAGATTTTACCCTGCGTTACGAACCCAATGCGGTCGATCGAGTTTTGCAACTCACCCGCTGTCACCCTTTCCTAATCCAACTCCTCTGCGCTGAAATTATCGCACTAAAAAACGAGCAAGATCCATCTATCCGCCGACTGGCAACTTTAGCCGATGTCGAAGCCGCAATCCCAGAGGCTTTAAGTGTTGGCAGTTTCTTTTTTGCCGATATTCAAAGCAATCAAGCAGATGCAGCAGGATTAGCTATTTTGCAGTTTTTGGCAGCACGAGGAGAAGGGGCAACAGTCAGCCGACAAACTATGTGGCAACACTTTCCCGATAAATCCGATGCTCTCAATTTACTTCTGCAGCGCGAATTGATTGAGGAAGTTAGTGAGGGCTACCGTTTCCAAGTAGAATTAATTCGCCGCTGGTTTGCATGATCTCTGTCTGTCCAGTAGTCTGCGGCGAGAGTAAGAAGATATTGCCTGTAGGGACACAACAGTGTTCATTGGTGCCAACTTAACGTTAAACCGATAGTCCGACAGTCCGACAGGGGTTGAAACCCCTGCCTCAAAGCTAAAGTCCTCTCAAGAGGACTGAGAATAAAAATTTTTAAACTCATTAGTCCTCTTCAGAGGACTTTAGCTATTAGACAGGGAATTCATTCCCTACGTTAAACCGATAGTCCGACAGGGGTTGAAACCCCTGCCTCAAAGCTAAAGTCCTCTTAAGAGGACTGAAAAGAAAAATTTTTAAACTCATTAGTCCTCTTCAGAGGACTTTAGCTATTAGACAGGGAATTCATTCCCTGGCGGACTGGCGGACTACCGGGTGGGCCAACTGACAGCTTAATTTGACACCTATGAACACTGTTGTGTCCTTCATAACTTTAACTACTTTAGCTTTAACCCTGCGGCCGCTGAATAATTGTTTCAACTACCCGCCGCTTGACTTTTGGATCGATACCAATCAGCCGCACGTATTCACCGCCGTGTTCCGCCAAACAAGTTTCTAAAGATGCAACCACATCTTTTTCCTGTGCAGTTTGAATCGTGGCGCAACTTTGCCAAGAACCAGTTTTAAATCGGCGATTATCTGCATATTCCATGCCAATTCTGCAGCCTCTTGCTAACAACTGCTTTACTTGTTCCAATACCTCGGAACTCAGCCGCGCCGCATGACCGTTACCACTTTCAGAACTTGGCTCGACGTAAGCTTTATAATATTTGGATGACGGGTCGTTTAATTGACTTTGCGTTGGCGCAGCAGCAGCATTGGGGGTTCCTTGAACGTTAAACAGCCGCGATTGGTTGTATTCATCTACTAAGCGCATTTCCTGAATCCGCTTTTGTTGGCCCACCATCAAACTGCCCATTTCTATTAAATGAGCGAGGCTGAAATCCGGGTTCGGAAAATCGGGCGCTGCTTCCACACTGTTTACCAAACGCTTGGAAACTCGCTCGATTCCTACTTGGTGAATGAATTCGCGGATTTGTTCGTCGTAAATGCGCGATCGCAAAGCGCTAAAAAAGTCGATCGCCTGATCGGGAAAATTATCAACCAACCCGACAATCTCAGTTTTCGACAATTTGTCAGACTCAAAAATTCCCCCAACAATCCCAATTTTATCATCCCGGCTCGGTTCCCAATAATACTTTTCCATCCGCCCGTCGCGAATCAGCGGCGCGTACAGCGTAGAAAAATCATTTCCCGTGACAATAATCGGCACTCGGTGCAGCGGCGTGCTGTCATAACTTCCCGGTAACTGCACATTAGTTGGATTATCAGCAATATTCATCAGAGTGGCATTGACCATCTGAGTATTGACAGTATATTGAGTAGTCGTATCGAACCTGCCAGCACCGGCATCCAAATCGTTAATAAAAATTGCGCACATCTCGCCGCGCACGCGAATTTGCTCTGCAGCTTCCCGGTAGCGCAAGCGAATTAAACGCGCCGGATCTCCTGCATCCGGGCTTTCTAATTCGCCGCCAGATATCATCACCGGTTCAAAGCCCATCCGCCGAAAAACCAGTTCGGTTTGAAAAGTTTTGCCTTCTCCTTTGCGGCCGTGAATTCCTAAAATTAAGGGGACTCTTACTCCGGGCAAATTTAAAAAATTTTTAGTGACGTGCACCGCAACGCGATCGAGAAATTCAGGAGAAATGTAATAACTCATCAGTAGATTGGCCAGGGATTAATTGCTGTTACTGTTATCATTTTATGACAAAACTAACAGCCTGCACCGCTAACCGGGATTTTTACCGTACAATCTAGGTCTACATATTATGTGTTAAGGAGCGATTCGTGAGTCCAGACACCTTACTAAAAGAACCAAGCGTGCAAGCCGAAGCCAGTTTGTTCAGTTCTGAGGGCTTCGACAGCTATGTAATGACAACTTACGGGCGTTTTGCGATCGCCCTAGAACGGGGCCTCGGCTGCCGCGTTTGGGATACCGAGGGCCGCGAATATCTCGATTTTGTGGCCGGTATTGCTACCTGCACTCTGGGACACGCCCACCCGGCCATGATTGCAGCGGTAACTAAGCAAATGCAGACCCTGCACCACGTTTCTAACCTTTATTATATCCCCCTACAGGGCGAGCTGGCGAAGTGGCTTGTAGACCATTCTTGCGCGGACAGAGCCTTCTTTTGCAACTCCGGCGCAGAAGCTAATGAAGCGGCAATTAAACTCGCCCGCAAGTACGCCCACGAAAAATTAAATATCTCGAATCCGACAATCATTACCGCCGTTGCGAGTTTCCACGGCCGGACTTTGGCGACAATTACGGCCACGGGACAGCCTAAATACCAGAAGGGTTTTAGCCCCTTGGTGCCGGGATTTCACTATGTGCCCTACAACGATATTAGTGCGATCGAAACGGCGATCGAGCAACTCGACAAAGATGAACGCCAAGTAGCTGCAATTATGCTGGAAGCCCTGCAAGGTGAAGGCGGAGTTCGCCCGGGAGATATCGCCTACTTCCAGCGCATTCGGGAAATTTGCGACGAAAAAGGCATTTTGCTGATTCTCGACGAAGTGCAAGTCGGGATGGGACGCAGCGGCAAATACTGGGGCTACGAAAACCTCGGCATTGAACCGGATATCTTTACCTCTGCCAAAGGATTGGGCGGCGGTATCCCGATCGGCGCTATGCTGTGCAAATCTTCCTGCGATGTATTTGAACCGGGAAGTCACGCCAGCACTTTCGGCGGCAATCCTTTTGCTTGCGCTGTAGCTTTGTGCGTGTGCCAAACTTTAGAACGGGAAAACCTTCTAGAAAACGTGCAGCAGCGCGGGGAACAGTTGAAAGCAGGGCTCAACAAGTTGGCGGCCGCATATCCGCATTTAATTGCTGAGGTGCGCGGCTGGGGTTTGATTGTCGGGATGGAATTGCACGCTGATATCGAACTTACATCCGCTGATATTGTCAAATCTGCCATCGCCGCAGGAGTTTTGTTGGTTCCAGCAGGACCGAAAGTCCTGAGGTTTGTCCCGCCGCTGATTGTCACCGCCGCTGAAGTCGATCGAGCTCTGCAGGCAGTGGAGTCAGCCTTGCGTTCTCAGGCGGTACAGTAAAATCTACTGACTTGCTTTTTGTTAGCTGTAGCGTTGAAACTCGCGCAATATCCTAGATAACTCACTTAGGCCAGGACACACTCTTCCTCAGAAACCGGGTTTCTTTCGAGATTTATCGTTACTAAACCCAAAAGTTTCGCAGAAACCCGCTTTCTTTCGAGATTTCTCCTTACTAAACCCAAGAGTTTCGCAGAAACCGGGTTTCTTAGCGTAAGTCCGATCCGAGTAAAAGTAAACCCGTCCCGCTGCAAGTATGTCGGGGCGGGTTTGTCAAATTTAGAACTGTCTGTGAAACCGGCCCCGACAGACTGACGGGGCCTTTAACCGGGATTTTACTAAGGATCGACTCGCCAAATAATACTATTAGCGATTGTAGGTGCTAGTTTCGCTATCTGCGTGTCTGTTGGGACTGGTGAATCCTGGTTTAACTATTTCGCCCCCTTCCCACTAAACCTAGTACCCTTATAGTCGGAAGGGCGGGTGACGACGATTGCATCTTTGAGCAATTTTTGGGACAGCTTTCAAGAGAGGAAAGATGTAATCCTCGTCACTAAATTTTTCCGTAAAATTTTGCTCGTCAACTGTATATTGTGAGAGAATAGAAGAAGCAAGGAGGTGATGTTGAGTGCTACACAAGGCTATCCAAGTTCGTTTGTATTCTACCCAAAATCAAAAAATACAATTAGCTCGCACTTTTGGTGGTGCAGGTTGGTCGTGTAATTATAATCTAAATAAATTAATTGAAATTTATAAAAAAACTGGTAAAAAAATGGGCTGCGCCGCCCTCAACACACTTTTACCTGGTCTCGAAAAATCAGGTATAAGTGCATGGTTAGATAAGTATTACAGCCAATTTTTGCGAGCTAATACGCTCACATCAACCACTGCATACACAAAAAATATTGATAAAAATGCTGGCTTTACTGAGTTCAAATTACAGCATAAAAAACAGTCAGTTAAGCATCATCAAAATGTTAAAATTGTAGAGGGCAATGTAAAAAAAACCCGCAAGCTGAGAATAGGCAAACCAAAAATCCAGAGCTCAATTGAGGGTAAATCCCCGACAGTAATTATTAGTAATAATTCTTCAGGGAAATCTCTGATATCTATACTGACTGAAATTGAGGGTGAGAACCAGACAAAAAAAGAAGGTAGAATTTATGGCATTGATTTAGGAGTGAAACACTTTGCTATTGTCACCGAGTGCGAAAAAAAATCTAAATATGACAATGCCAAGCATTTTGCCAAGCACGAGAAGAACTTGAAGCGCCAGCAGCAAAAGTTAACGCCCCAGCCGAGAAAAAGTAATTCTAGTTACAAATATACAAAAGTTATTCCCAAGGTAGACGAACGGGTTAAGAATTCGCGGCAAGATTTTTTACATAAACTTAGCTATAAGTTAGGGAGCGATCGCCTCGCGGTCATAGTAGACAACCTTCAGGTCTTGGGCATGGTTCGCAATCAAGATTGGGCGAAAGCCTTATATGATAAGGGTTTGGGAAAATACCCCCACTTTTTAGCCAACAAGTGGGAACGCAAAGGCGGGAACATAGTTGAGGTTGATAGATGGTTTCCCAGTTCCAAACTCTGTTCTAATTGTTTCCATCAAAGGACCCAGATGCCATTAGATATCAGGGAATGGCCTTGTCCTCACTGTGGTACAGATCGTAATCAGCAGGGGAATGCAGCGATAAATATCAGAGCAGAAGGTATCAGAATACTAAAGACGGAAGGTTCAGCCGTCTCTGCTTTAGGAGGCGAGGTAAGACCAAAGCTGGCACAAAAGTCTAAGCTTCTGCCCTCGCCTATGAGTACACAAGCCCCTAATATATTCGGTACTCCGATTTAGCGGTGGGTAGTTCACTTGGTTGCACGGAAGCAGCGCTCCTATGGTTAATAGTTTGGCGGAATGCACGATGGACGAAAAGCGTCGCAAAACTGATGTTAATATGCTCCAAACGCTGCTGGAAAATCCTGTGGACTCAGGAATAGATTTGATTTTGAGGACAAACCCAAAGTCGATAGACTTTGGGTTCATGCAAACGCTTTATTTGGAAGAGCCGGCACTGACGCGAGAAAGTTTGCTCAAAGCGGCAAAATTTTTCCAAAAGGCGATCGCACCCTTAGCATCTGCAAAGAACACTTCTAATTTGCCCGGAACCGGGACAGCATATCTGACTTTTTTAGCAGAAGTATTGCAGGCAGTTGCGCGCAGCGCAGATTCGCAGCACCTGTACACGTTGCTGAGACACAATTTAGATAAACTCGATCATAATTTCGCACAACTGCTGCGCGGATGGGCAACTTTGGTGCTTTCGGCTGCCAAAGAATCGGAAACTAGGCGCATTGCAGCCCTGATTGGCAATCTGAGCAATAAAATTGGGCGGTTTCCCCTCGGCAGCAAGGCCAATAACTTGGAAATCGAAATAGCCGGTTACGAAACAGTTGCTAAGGTGTTTACCCGCAAAGACTTTCCCCAAGAATGGGCGATGTTGCAAAACAATCTGGGCAACGCTTACAGCGATCGCCCCAAAGGTGATAAAGCTCAAAATATGGAACAGGCGATCGCTTGCTTTGAAAATGCCTTGCAAGTACGTACTCCCGAAAAGTACCCGGAACAGTGGGCGACGCTGCAAAACAATCTGGGCAACGCTTACAGCGAGCGCCTCAAAGGAGATCCGGCAGACAATCTAGAACAGGCGATCGCCTGCTATCAAAACGCGCTGCGAGTTCGCACGCGCGAAACTTTCGGGGAAGAGTGGGCGAGCACTCAAAACAATCTCGGCCGTGCTTACAGCCGCCGGCTGCAGGGCGACAAAGCCCAAAATCTGGAACTGGCAGTCGCTTGCTACCACAATGCTTTGCAAGTCTACAACCGCAAGCGGTTTCCCCGGCGCTGGGCCACGACTCAAAATAATTTGGCAAATGCTTACTGCGAGTTCCTGCGGGGCAACCGAGCCGAAAATCTAGAATACGCGGTCAACTGCTATCAGAGAGCTTTGCAAGTGCGGACTCGGGAAGCTTTTCCGCTACAGTGGGCGACGACTCAAAGGAATTTGGGGCGGGTGTTTGTCGATCGCATCAAAGGCGATCCGGTGGAAAATGTGGAAATGGCGATCGCCTGCTATCAAAATGCTTTACAAGTCTATACCCGCATCAAATTTCCCGAAGCTTGGGCTTCGATCCAAACTTACCTCGGTAGGATCTACAGTCGGCGGGTGAAAGGGGAAAAAGCTGAAAATATCGAAATGGCGATCGCGTGCTATCAAAATGCTTTGCTCTTTTGCAACCGCCAAAAATCTCCCGAACGCTGGGCAATGCTGTGTGCGTACCTCGGCCGCGCTTTCTGCGAACACCTGAAAGGGGAAAAAAACCGCAACCTCAAAAGCGCGATCGCCTGCTATCAAAATGCCACCCAAGTCTACACCAGGGAGGGAGCTCCCAACCGCTGGGCAATGCTGCAAATTTATCTCGGTAGGGCTTATTCCCAAGTGACAGAAACGGAAAACTTGTCCCACATGGAAAGCGCGATCCGCTGCTATCACAGCGCCTGCCAAGTCTACACTCGCGAAACCCATCCCCACCGCTGGGCTGAAATTTTATTTTATTTGGGTCAAGCTTACCGAGTTCGAGGCGACTTGCTTCGCGCCTACGGGGTTTTTACTGCTGCTGTCGATACTGTGGAATTCTTGCGCTCCGAACCCGAGGTTGATACAGTCGATTGGGGCGATCAGACGAGTACCCCAAAAGTTAAATTAACTCGCACCTGGGCTGCACTCTATAAATGCCTGGTGCAAGTTTGCCTGGAACTCGGCGCCAGCCTTCCCGAATATTTCGCTAAGGCTCTGGAATACGCCGAACGCCACAAAAATCGGAATTTAGTAGAACTGCTGGTTAAATGCCAATTGACTCCGAAAGCCGAAATTTCTGCAGCGGTGCGAAGCGAGTTGGAGTCGCTGCAACAGGAAATAGCGGGGGAACAGCGGCACCAAGAAGAGCGAGAACCCCAGCCCAACCCTACCTTGATTCCTGAGGGCGATACCCAAGGTTTGAACAGCGGTTATCTGCTGCCGAACTCGGACTTGATGCACTTAAATCAATTGTGGCGCCAGTTTGATGGGTTGATCGCTCGGGAGGTGCAGGCAAACGACCCTTTCTTCAGCCTAGCTCGCAAAGTTCAACCCATCGCTTTTGACCAAATTCGCCAATTGTTGCCTGATGCCAATTGCGCTGCTGTGGTGTGGGCGAGTTTGGGGGAGTTGCTGGTCGCTTTTGTGGTGGTCAAGGGTGCACTATATCCCGCCGTTCACCAGTGTTCGTCGCAAAATGCTTTGGCTGCCGAAAGTTGGGCCCAGGAGTACCTCAGCGCTTATTCCGAACAAAAAGGTCGCTGGATCAATCATCTCCCGTCTCGCCTCAAACGCTTGGCCTCGCTGCTGGAAATCGATCGAGTGGTGGCGCTGATTCCGGAGAATTGCGATCGGCTGATTTTTGTGCCGCACCGATTTTTGCACGCTTTGCCCCTCCACGCTTTGCCTCTGGGGGTGAGAGACGGATTTGATGACGGCAGGGGAATTTGGAGGACTGGGTGGAGCGATCGCAGCGGTTTTGATGTGGAGGGGTACGCTGGTTCGGATTTTTCTCAAGGTTCGGCATTTGGCGACGTTCCAGCGCCTGCTAATTATTTGATCGATCGATTTGCTGGAGGAATTCGCTATGCTCCTAGCTGTCAGCTATTGCTGTTTAGACAAAGTGCGCGCGCTGCAGCTCTTGGTCGGTACAGACCCCGTTTGGAACACCTTTTGGCAGTTCCAACTTTCACCAGGGATTCGTTTTACAGCAACATGGAAATCGCCAATATTTCTCAGTATTTTCCTAGTGCAGAACTTCGGCGCCAGAAGCCAGCAATTAAAGAGGCTTTTTCTCGAGGAATGTCTGCTAATAAGGGGGATTCGCCTCAAGAAATAGGGCAGTTGCAGCAGAAAAAATGCGCTCACTTTGCTTGTTTGAGTTTGCTTAATTTGGGTTGGCCGCTGAAATCCGCAGTGTTTTTGAGAAATGATGTTCTGAGTTTGGAGGAAATTTTTAATCTTGATTTGCGGCAATATTTTTTAGTTACCTTATCGGCTTGCGAAATTGCCCCCGGCCCTGTAAGCGTTGCTGGAGGAGATTTTGTCGGTTTGTCGGCGGGTTTGTTGTATGCTGGCACGTCTAGTGTGGTCAGCAGTCTTTGGAAGGTGAACGATGTTTCTACGCTGCTGCTGACTAGCAAGTTTTATGAAAATCTCGCACGGTTTCCTCGGTTGCAGGTGGGAGATGTGGCTCGCGCGCTGGCGGATGCTCAAAGGTGGCTGCGGAATTTGACAGGCGAGGAATTGGAGGTGTTGCTGGCGGATTTTCAACCTCAAATTTCGCATATGTTCGATCGGCTTTCTCACAGTTCTCGCGTTATTGCTGAGGCTTCTTTGCAGCAAATTCGCAACCGCAAACCCTATCCTTTTTCTAATCCCTATCACTGGGCGGCTTTTACCGCTGCTGGGGTTTAGTCATCAGTCATTAGTCATTAGTCATATCAAATCTGTTAATCGGAATTATTCCTATCTCTCTTCTTTTCATCTGCGTGAATCAGCGTCCATCCATTGTCATCTGCGGTTTACATTCTCTTTTTTCCACCGCAGATGAGGGCAGATAAACACAGATTAACGCAGATGAATTAGATCGAGTCCGGTCGCACCATCCCTGATTGTTAACTGTTGACTGGATTTTACTATTCCTATGCTACCGGAATTGATATCATTAGTCCTTTAAAAACCCGACACTGACAACATATTTAAAATTGTCAGTATCGGGCACAAATTCAACAAATTACCAGCAAAAGTTTAGGACTTTTTGCCGAAAACCTGTTCTTTCAAAGCTTGAATTTCTTCACCTAATTGTTGCCGGTTGGACGAGCGCAGCAAATAACGGTAGACAAACCACACGGTGTATCCGATACCAATTAGCTCGAATGTGGGTGCTAGCAGGGGGATGTCGTTGAGTTCGTCTATTACGCCCAAAAGCACTTTCAAAGAGATAATCGAGGCTAAAATTACACCTACAACAGTCAGGGGACTTTTGTACTGCTCGTAAAAGCTGCCGATGTAAGCGGGAAACTCGGACAAAATTGAGATAATTTGTTCTTTGATCTGCTGGGTCTGACTTGGCGGTTCGTCGGTAATTATGACTTTTGTGGTACCGCTTGAACTGTCTCCTTCATTTCCGGCAGGAATTTCGGTGATGATAACGGTTGTTTCTGGTTCGTTTGATGAAGTCATTTCTCCACTCGCAATAGTTTTTTGCTGGTTGGCTGCAGGTATTTCAACTGCTGCTGCGGCTGTTTCAACTGCCGAAATATCGACTGCTGAAACTTCTGTCCCGACTGTTTCGGTAGCCGATATTTCGACTGCTGAAACCTCGGTTCCGGGTGTTTCCACAGGCGATATTTCGACTGCTGAAACCTCGGTTCCGGGTGTTTCCACAGGCGATATTTCGACTGTTTCCACAGGCGATATTTCTACTGCTGTCACCTCGGGCGCTGCTGTTTCAACAGTAGGTGTTTGGACGGCTGGCTGTTCTTTAGCAGAAGTTTCGGCGACTGTTTCTGCGTTTGGTGGTTCTAGGGTAGGAGTTTCGGCCGCGACACCAACCGCAGGCAAATTCAAGTTGCTAATGGCATCAAGCAAGCGGGTTTTAGCCGTCCCCCGCTGGTGAAGGATTACCCAAGATTCTATCAGGTCGGGGCCGTGCATTGCACCTGTCAGAGCGGCTCTGAGCGATCGCATAATTAGCCCTTTGTTAAGATTTTTCTCTTTACTGAGCTTTTTAGTGATTTTCTGAGCTTCCGCTGATGTCAGGGAGGAATGAGTTTCCATCGCTTCTACCACTGCTTGTAAAGCCTCTGCAGCCCCTCGTTGCTGCAACTGTGCGAGTGCTTCTTCTTCATATTCCACCGTGGTGGAGAAGAACAACTTGCACATATCCACAGCATCGGTTAAGCGAACGAGACTCGGACCGATTAAAGCAGCTATTTGTTCGAGCCAAGGGCGGTCTGCCTCGGAGTCAAACTCATAACCGCCTTTCTGCCACCAATAAGGTATCAGCAAATCTGTCAATTGCGGCACTGGCATTTTGTGCAGGTATTGACTGTTAAGCCAATTGAGTTTATCCCAATCAAATTTGGCACCGGCCTTGTTGACTCTATCGAAGGTAAATACTGCTGCTGCTTCGGAGAGTGTAAATATTTCTTGCTTTGAGTCCGGGGGAGTCCAGCCCAGCAAAGTCATGTAATTAACTAGAGCTTCGGGGACGTAACCCATATCTTTGAAGTCAGAAATCGAGGTTACGCCGTCGCGTTTAGAAAGTTTTTGCCCGATCGAGTTTAAAATCAATGGCGTGTGGGCAAATTCTGGGATTTTCGCGCCTAAAGCTTCGTAGAGCAATATTTGTTTCGGAGTATTGCCGATGTGATCTTCGCCGCGGATGACGTGGGTGATGCCCATGTCGATGTCATCGACAACTACTGCGAGGTTGTAGAGGGGTTGGCCGATGACGCCGCCGCTGGATGCACGGGCAATTACCATATCGCCGCCGAGGTCGCTACCTTTCCAGGTTACGGTGCCGCGTACCGTGTCGTTCCAAGATATGGTGCGATCGTCGTCGATGATAAACCGAATTACAGCTTGCCGCCCTTCGGCTTCAAAAGCTTCTCGCTGTTCGGGAGTCAGGTTGCGGTGGCGGTTGTCGTAGCGGGGGGCCTGTTTTTTGGCTTTTTGTGCTTCCCGCATTTGGTCTAGTTCTTGGGCCGTGGTGTAGCAGCGGTAGGCAAGTCCTTTGTCTAGCAGGGTTTGGACCCATTGGCGGTATATCTCCAGACGCTCGGACTGAAAACTCGGGCCTTCGTCCCAGTTCAGACCCAGCCAGGTGAGTCCTTCGAGGATGTTATCTGTGTATTCGCTTTTAGAACGTTCTACATCTGTGTCTTCTACCCGCAGGATGAATTTACCGTCTTGGTTGCGGGCAAACAGCCAGTTGAATACGGCGGTTCTGGCGGTACCGATGTGTAGGTTTCCGGTGGGACTGGGGGCTAGACGGACTCTGACATTCATGTAGATTTTTGCTTTGAGATTGGGGGCGATTTGCTGGTTGGGCGAATTGCTGAGGTTTAAGACTTCAAATTTTATTATATTTTGTTGCCGACTTAATAGTTGTGCTTGGCAGGTGCTTTGCCTCGAATTGCTTGATAATAGCCAATCCTCTTCGAGGGCTTTCCGAAGGCTCGCGAAAGTCTCCGGCAAGGCAGCAGAAGGCATCTTGATGATATTAGCATTGCGGGCGGCCTAGACTGGATTCACCTTTGGGACTATTTTTCACAGCACAAATAAGCTTTAGGAGTACCCAAGGCGCACCTGACAACTATTTATCCTTGTAAAATGTTTGTGTGCGATCGACGACATTAAAAAATATTTCCCTATGTCTGCTGCTAAAACTGAGTTTTCCGAATCTGTTGCGCCCTCACCCGAGTCTGCTGCGCCTGCTTGGCAGATTGAGTTGCTGTACGACGGTGAATGTCCTCTGTGCGTGCGGGAGGTTAATTTCTTGAAAAAACGCGACGCGGGGCGAGGTTTAGTGTCGTTTGTGGATATCGCGGATGATGGCTACAACCCCCAGGCCCACGGCGGCATCGACTACGAAACGGCGATGGGGCGGATTCACGCGATTTTACCCGACGGTACGACGGTGAAAAATGTGGAGGTTTTTCGCCGCACCTACGAGATTTTAGGGATGGGATGGGTTTATGCTGTGACTAAGTTACCAGCGATCGGGGCGATCGCCAATTGGCTGTACGGAATTTGGGCCGACTGGCGGCTGAAGCTGACGGGAAGGCCGGATTTAGCAACAATTATGAGCTCGCGAACTGTGCGGATCGAGTGCGAAAGTCAGGGCCGCTGCCAACCCAACTCGAAATGAGTCATATTTAATAAGTGCGATCGGTCTCTTAGAAGATGTCAGCAGAAACAGACTGCAACTAACCTTAAAGATGGACTACTATTAAAGGTCAAAAAAAATGCAAGATGTAGGCTATACAGTCTTCATGGGCTTCGGCGGTCTCTGGGTACTCATGGGAATTGCCGCTGTGATTTTCTTGTTCAAATCGGACGGTCAAAAACTTAGGTTTGGCAAATGGGGATTGCTAGTTGCTATTCCGATCCTCGTGCCCATTGTCCTGGTTTTGACATATCAGATAGCCCGACCGTTTATTATTCCACACCTTTGAGCGCTGCTGGGAGTCGATCGTCCGTGGGAGAAAGGAATTAGTTAAATTAAGTTTAGTGTTATTGCTCATTGTCGGGCGATCGCAACTGCTCGCTCGCCCATTGACGCAAAGACCGAATTATGGCATTGTCATCTTGAGTTTCTGCCATCTGCAAAAATTGATTGAGCATTGCTACAGAAAGGATGGGAAATGTCGGACTGCGATCGCAGGTAATATATTCCCGATTTTGCAATTGATAAATTTGTACAGTTTGTCCCCGATACCGCCAAACTTCAGGGATTTCTAGCTGTGTGTAAACTACAAATCGATTAGAAGAAGGACTGGTAATATCAACTTCAATTACCAAGTCTGGGGGAGGAGCAGTTGAGATGTCAAGCCTTCTCCCTAGAATGCGATCGACATTTTGGATATAAAAACATGAATCTGGTTCTGCACCTTGTTCTAAATCTTCACGGTTGAGAGTCGTCGAACCAAATCCCTTAATCTTCAAGTCCAACTCCTCAGTCAAAGCTGTAACAATCCGTTTGAGCAAACAGTTAATAGTTTCATGCAAGTCAGATGGCATGATAATTTCTAAGACCCCTTGAGAATATGAAAATCGCGAGGATCTCTTGTCTCCCGCTTCTGCTAATAAGCTTTCGTAAGTCTGCCAACTGATATTAGATAATACTACCCGTTGTGTAGTTTTTTCCGGTGAGGGGTTAATGGTTGTAACGGTCATATTTTCCCGCTCCTTAATCATGTCTGGCTATATAAATATCATAAGATTCGCAGTCATATCATGTCCGATCGATTGACCATAATATCCCGACCGGGCGGGTTTTTGAGATTGGAGATTGTTGGCAGATATTGTTGGCTCACGGGCCCCTACCTGAGGTCGGGTAATCGACCGGACATGATATCAGGAGTTTAGTCCTTTTTTATCCACAGGAGGACTGAAGTCCTGACTACAAAAGAACTCAATTTAGAAATAGATTTATGAAAGGTTTAAACTTTCTATTTACGAGAGAACGGGACAGACGGGGCTCGAACCCGCAACTTCCGCCGTGACAGGGCGGTGCTCTAACCAATTGAACTACTGTCCCTCGTTTTGCCGTTTTTTCAGGCACAATTTCTATTATGCCTATAACTTCACCTTTTGTCAAGAGGTTTTTTGAACTTTTATTTGAAAGCCCAAAATCTGAGTCTCTTGCAGGGGACTGAAGTTGTTGTCGCTCACCAAAATCAGACCTCTGCTAGCATCCGCCAGGGCGGGGCCAAATGTCAACCCCTCAATGTTGTCTAGGGGAATTTTCAGCGTTTCCAAATCCAGCAGCAGGCGTTTTTGAGCGGGAGAAACCTCGCTGAGACGGCTTTTGAGGCTTTCGAGTGCATCAATACGATCGCTCTTTGCCAGAGAAATCTCAAAAATTCTGATAGTTGTGCCAGTTTCCAGGGAGAAAGCACGCTCTAAACTCAGCAAGCGGTTATCGTCGATCGCCACCAAATCCACTAAACCGTTGCTAGTTAATTTTCCCACAGGATTCGCACCAGCCGGTAGCGGTTCGGTGATGTAGAGAAACGATGCTTCTGGATTGCCGCTCACCGCATCGTAGCGCAAAATCCGGCACGGGCTGCCGGTTTCCAGGGAAACTACGGCGCCATCTTGAACCAAGGCGTTTTCGGTAGCTGTAAATAGGTATTTGCGATCGAGCGTTAAACTTAAACTTTCAAATGATAGATTGTTGCGGATGCCTTTAGTTCCCTTGTCGTCGGGCAAAAATAGGTCAGGAATTGGCAGCGTTTTCAGGAGTTTACCATCGAGGGAGAACTCTTTGATAAAAGGATTTATTTGGCGATCGACATCTCCCTCAGAAGAAACAAACACGCTATTGCCAGTAAAAGCTATCCCTTCCGGATCTAAACTTAATTCAGGAAAACCTTTACCGTTTTCATCTAATAAAGTAGTAACACCAGTAAAAGTAACTTGCTTTTTTTCCAGTTTACCAGATTCCAAGTTGATTTTGAGAGTATAGAAGCGCGCCGGAGCCTTACTGCTGCGGTCATCAGAAATGGCATAATAAACTTGTTTCTCGGCATCATAAGTAATGCCCGAAAGTCCGCCAATTTCCGTCCCCTGAAACGGAGAACCTGTAGGAAATATTGCTCTGCCGATAAAAACTATTTTCGTAACAGCGAAAGATTGAGCTGACTGGTTTACCCAAATAGCAACAGTTGCTGCCATCAAAAAACAGACAATAAATATAGTTGCTTTTCCTAGCTTTCGCATTTTACCAATAAATACATTATTACCTATCTTCCTCTTCCCCTTCTTCCTTCGCGCCCTTCGCGTCTTCGCGGTTCATTAAATCTAAAAATCACGGCTCATGATTTAGCAAAAAATTAGTCAACCAATCTTTAACCACATAAGTAGCACGACAGTCGTCCTCATTGTAGCGGACGATCGCCTCCAAGAGCGAGCGATCGCCAGTTCTGAGCCAATCCTCGTACCAGCAGACGCACTGAGCACCATTAGCCTTAGCATCTCGCCAGTCAAAACCCAGCCAGCGGGCAATTGGTTTGAGTGCATAACTTTCCACCGGCATAATCGCCTTTTGCGTCACTTGTTTGTGAATATCTACAAACCGTTTCAGCACGGGTTTCCACAAATAAGCTGGAGTATTGTAAAGTTTAGCCAGTCGCTTAAAAGTCTTGACTTCATAGTCGCAAAAGTGGAAAATCGGAGCAATAGGATAAGCCCACATTAATTCTAAAAATTGCTGCCAGATTGCACCTTCCTCTGCTGCTGATTCTGCTAAAAAACCGTGGAATTTTTCCGTATTGTTGGATCGGTCAACGACTAAGACTCCGTGGAGGTAATCCAAGTTTAACTCGGGTTCTGCTTCAATGTCAAAGTAGAGTTCGATTGGGGCGATCGGCAAAAAGACTGATTGTGAATAGGGAATTGGTTTCTTGCGGAGAATTGGCGCAGGTATAGAAGATGTCGCAGGTTTGTTTTCTCGAATTCTTACTTTCTCAACTGCGATGTCATTCAAGATATTGTCTACAATATCTGGTACGATTTCAGAGGAGTTAAGTTCTTCCGAATTTTCACTTCTACGTTCTTCTCGATCGTCAATCCCTGTATCCGTGTCAAAATCCGTGTCGTGCCTTCCTTCTTCGTTCTTCCTTCTTCCTTCTTCCCGCAACAGCGGTTGATTTAGCAAGTGGGATTGAGCTTGCTGCACCACATCAAAAGCAACTCTGTCCGGGAATTCGGGATACTCAGAAAGCTGTTCGGAACTAGCATTAGCGAGAGCTTCAACCTCAGTAATTTTGAGAGTTTTCAGTCTAGCATAGCGGCTGGCAGTAACTCCCGGCAATAAGGAAAGATGTTTAATAGATGCGGCTTCGGCGTGACAGAGAGTATACCAACCGCAAAGATTGCACTTTTGCCGGGAAATGAACACCTCTGGTTTATCCCCATTTTCTATCATCTGAATGCAATCATCTAAAATCTCGAACATCTGAGGAGTTCGCTGGCCGAGATTCACCGAGCACAGCCCTTTTTTTCGCAGCATCAGCCATGCAGTCTCGGGCCTTGTTTCCTGCACGGAAGATAAAACTTGGGCGTGAAAAGCTGCGATAATTTGATACTCTAGTTTTGGTCGCTTGCTAAGCCAAATATCCGCAGTAATATAACTCCAATCGCCAAATTTTGATTGTCCCGGCTGTTTGATTAATAAATGGGGACGGCCGATCAGGGTAATGTTTGAAGAGGGAAGATTGGAGGATGAAAAATGAATGGGAGTTTCGGGGATTTCGCCAAATTCGGGGAAATATTGACGGTCAATTCCTACCAGAGAAGTTGTTGCGGCGTTGGTTTTGCCGAATTCGCCCTGGATCAGAACTCCTCGGTAAATGCGATCGACCCCTTGCTGCATTAAACTCAACGTAGCGGCCGCACCGGCTTCCCAATCCCCTCTAGGATAATATGGTTGTTCGTAAGTCTCGTGTTCCAAAGCTTGCTGCTGGTATGCGGCGCTGTCGCGCATCAGTTTCAGCAGAAAGTCGCTGGGGGGGTCTTGTTGTTTCCAGTCTCCGCAGGTGTCTAAAAATGCTCGGAGATGGCACCGCTGATAGGAAAGTAGCAGTTTGTCAGTTATTAACATTTAGTATTCGCAAGGCATAGAATAATTAGAAGGAAAGCCTGATAGGGATTTTGACAGGGATACAGGGATTGATTATTTAGCTTGAGGCACAAGTCAAAGGATAGAAAGTTCACACCATCAGTTATTCAATATTAACGCTATCAATAATTCGCCAGAAAAAATGACAAAGGACAATCACCGGCAACAATTCCCAGCTTTGGCCAATAAAGCTTATTTTAACTACGGCGGACAAGGACCGCTGCCTGAGCCTGCTTTAGACGCGATTTATCAGGCTTACAAACGGGTGCAGCTTGGAGGACCGTTTTCGGGGGAGGTGGGGGCTTGGGTGGTTCAGGAGGCGATGCTGACGCGACGTGCGATCGCATCTGAGTTGACGGTACCTCCTCAAACCATCGCCCTAACTGAAGATGTCACCGTCGGCTGCAATATTGCGCTGTGGGGCATTGACTGGAAAGCAGGGGACCATTTGCTGCTTTCTGACTGCGAACACCACGGTATTGTAGCTAGTGTAATGGAACTTCAGCGCCGTTTCAACATTGAGGTTTCGGTTTGTCCGTTGGCGGCTACTTTGAATGAGGGCGATCCGGTGGCGGTGATTGCTGATAGTTTGCGGCCCAATACTCGCTTGTTAGTTATCAGTCACATTTTGTGGAATACTGGCCAAGTTTTGCCTCTGGCTGAGATTGTGAAAGTGTGTCATGAACCCCCCCTAACCCCCCCTTGTCAAGGGGGGGGACAAGAGGAGTTTTCCCGGGTTCAAGGGGATGAACAAGAGGGTTTGCCTGCAAATAAGCACAAAGTTAGAGTGTTAGTTGATGCGGCTCAATCTGTGGGGGTTTTGCCTTTAAATTTGATTGAATCGGGGGTTGACTTTTATGCTTTTACTGGTCACAAATGGTGGTGCGGCCCGGAAGGTTTGGGGGGGCTTTATGTGAGTGCTGAAGCTTTGGCAGATTTGCATCCGGTGTTTATCGGTTGGCGGGGAATTGTGACGGATTCTAATGCTAAGGTCCTTGGCTGGAAGTCGGGATCGCAGCGCTATGAAATTGCGACTTCGGCTTATCCTTTGTATGCGGGTTTGCGGAGTGCGATCGCCCTGCAACATGAATGGGGTACGATCGAGGAAAGGTATGCAGAAATTTGCCGTTTGAGTAAATATCTTTGGGAGCGTTTGTCGGAACTTCCCAATGTGGAATGTTTGCGAAAATCTGCGCCGGAAGCGGGTTTGGTTTCGTTTCGATTAATTAATGGGATGCCGCACAAAAAGCTTGTGGATTTGTTGGAAAAACAGGGAATTATGGTAAGGACTATTCTTAATCCTGATTGTGTGCGGGCTTGTGTTCACTATTTTACAACTGAGGCGGAGATTGATAAGTTGGTTGGCGCGATCGCCATTCAATTAGTATAGCCGGGGCGGGTTTATTTATAGTCCTGGACGCCCGGGTAGTCAGAAACCTACCTGGTTTTTGCCCAGAAGACGCGTTACAGCCGCAGAAACGGCCAAAAACCCGGTTTCGAGGAGTTGGAGTGCGTAAATCCTGTCCTATTATTTTAAGCTAGGATTTACAACCCGTTGTTTTTTCGTTGGGTTTACCTTAGGATATGGTAAGCAGGTTAAACTATGCCGACTATAAATAAAAAAATTAGGTTGCGAATATTTTAAGCTAGGATTTACAACCCGTTGTTTTTTCGTTGGGTTTACCTTAGGATATGGTAAGGAGGTTAAACTATGCAGATTACAAATAAAAAAGAATTTAGGTTGCGAAGCGGTGAAAACTGGACATCGTCTGAGAAGTTCCGTTTGCACGGCGCCGAAGCACTCAGTTCTATCGGCAATGGTGCGATCGCTACCCTCCAAACAAAAACAGGACAGTACCGCATTATTGAGGAACGTGACTTTCAAGAAATGTATGGACTAGCGCGTGATGTTGAGCGGCTAAGGGGAGGATTGCGTGTCGTCATCTTGGCTGTGCGTGCGGCAAAAAAACACCCCGATCCAGAGAATCTTAATCTACTTGCTGAAGCGGTTGCTATGCTGGGAGACTTGCCTGAGCTTCCTACCCGCAATAGCTTCGATCGATTAGTTCCAGAGAATTTCGACTTGGATGAGGATGATGAAGTGATGCTTGACCCTGAGGAAATTGAGCGTCCTCTGCAATCTGAGAATGCGATCGACAATAGGATAGATTGATTGTGATGGCTGTAGCAAATAATGAGCCTAACAATCTGGAAACTCTTGAAAATCAGCTACGCGCACTTTCTCACGACGATCAAGTTCTCACAATTATTCAGGACTTTGCCGATCAACTTGGTAAGACAAAAGACCGTCAGAAAGTTTTCGGAGCAAAGGGAGCGCTGGTGCCTCAGCCAATTGAATATCAGGATATGTTAGCAAGAGGTCTGGTTGGGGACGATGAAGATGCCTTCGCCCTTTTGCAGGGAGATATTGTTAGTAGTGATGCTGGCTACTTCTTGGGAGAGCGTATTACTAACATGAAATTTGCTATCGCAAGCTCAACCTGTGACCTTGTTCAGGGCCGCCGCAATTATGCCTCACTGCTGCGATTGCAACCAATTTTTTCTGACGCTCCTGATGCAAAGCAACTCCTCAGTGAAATGCTAAAGTTCAAATCCACTAAGCGAATGTATCTTCCACCATTACCAGGGGACTCTAGCAATGTACTGGGCAATGCTGTAGTATTTGATGGGGTTATACAGATACGCCTTGATGATTTGCTGTTAGCGACACGGCACGCCAGCCTAACTCTTGTCGGGTGGAGGATATTTGGTTCTCTTGTTCGGACAATTATGGTGCGAGCAGGTGCTAGTGAAACAGAAATGAGATCGAAAGCCTAACGGCAAAGTGGAACCATCGCCGATCGATGCTACTGCTCATTCTAGACATTGGCAGCTTCGATAATTCGCTCAGCGGCAATAGATGCGTCTATTTCCTGAGAGTGGGTCGCATAAAAAGCGAAGACATCGTTCACTTGAGCTTCACTTAAATCATACTCAATGGCAATTTGGTTTGGCGAAAAACCCCATTTCAGGGCTGCAACTACTACTGTTTGCACGCGCAACCGAGTGCCGCGCAAAACGGGTACGAGTTCGCCGCTAGCGCCCCGTACATAGGTAATTTCAGGAAAAGTGCGATGTCTGATTTATGCAGCCCCGTGAACTTCATGCTTTTACAATAACAACGGCTCTATTTTAGCTTGTACCTCTTCAATTACATCTTGAGATACCGACTCAACCAATCGAATACCGCGAGCTTTCCAGTCTAAACACTTAATTTGATCGGCAAGAATTACTCCCTGAACTTTTAATCCAGTGGGTAGGATAACTTCAAAAGGATACCCTTTTTGTTGTTTTGTAATCGGCATAAATAGGGCTAAGGAGCTTTTCTCATTGTAGGAACGAGGTGACAGCACAAAAGCAGGTCTAAGTCCTTTTTGCTCGTGTCCCTTAGTTGGGTCAAAGTCTAAATAAACGATATCGCCTCGACTCGGAAGGTAGGGATTTGATTGTGTCACCAAACTTCGTTCCCTACAGCAACTCCAGTATCAATTTCAGTATGAACATTCTCTGGCGTCATTGCCTCGATGAGCTCCTCAAGCGAATACCGCCGACGAGTTATCGGCTCGATGGTCAGTTTGCCATCTATCAAGACAAGCTTCACTTCAGAACCCTCAGCCAAGTTAATCTCTTTAGCTAAATGCTGTGGAATCCGAACAGCTAGACTGTTTCCCCACTTTGCGATCGTCGCAACCATAGCTTGAACCTCTAGCTAGTGATATCACTCTGAGGAATTTACCCTTTCGCAGAGGATGTATATACAGAGTATCTACAGTCTAGCGACTCAGCGGATGTTTGACAAGCACAGAAAATCTGATAAAAAAGCAAATCGCCCTTTCTCTAAAACAAGCAAAGGCCGCTCAACCTTTTCGCCCAAATTTCTACCTACGCACCCCAACAAAAGAAACCGGGTTTTTCACTAAATCTGCCCTTTCAACGCAGTATCTTCGCAAAAAACCCGGTTTCTGAGCTCTCAGGCCCAAGTCCTATTAGTGAGTGTGCCCGTGCCCGCCATGAGAATGACCGTGCCCGCCATGAGAATGTCCGCGATCACCATGAGAATGCCCACCGTGATTGTGTCCGTGATCGCCATGAGAATGACCATGATCGCCGTGAGAATGGCTGTGCTCGCGGTGCGCGGCAGCCAAACTCGGATTAACAGCAACCGCAGTTTCACTCAACAACGCTTCAATCTGCGGATTTGCCCACTCTGCCGCCATTTTCAGAAACTCTGGATGGTCATTTACGCAAGGCAATTTGCGGTAAGTAACTCCTTGACGCTGTTTCTGCAAAGACTCAATAATGTGGTCTACATCTAACAATGTTTCGTGATTTTCTGTCGCAAATCCGATCGGCATAAACACGATCGCAGTTGCACCCAGATCGATCAAATTCTTCGCAGCCAACGTCGCATCCGGCTGCGTCCATTCAATCAGCGGCGTGTCGTGGTTCAGCCAACCCACGGAAATCAAAGGATAGCGATACATCAAACGTTCGCGCACGCGATCGTACAAAGCTTGACTTTCCACAATACCCGAAGTAAAGCCCTTCGCCTTGTGCGGACAACCGTGATTCATCAGCACAATCCCAATCTGAGAAGGCAAATGCGCTACAGCTAAATCGTTCTTAATTTCCTCTTCAACCAAACGCGCCATCAAATCGATGTAAGCAGGTTCATCGTAAAAAGAAGGAATGTAGCGCTGTCCTTTTACCCAATGTTCCTTACCATCAAAGGTTTGTGCTAAAGCTTTATTCACCTGTTCGACTGCAATGCCGCTGGTGAAAACAGAATCAACTACCAACAGCGGGTAAATCAGAATTTTGTCAAATCCTTCTGCTTTAATTTGCGGAATTACTTGTTCCGGCAAAAACGGCGCACAAAAGTTAAAAGCTTTGAACACTTTTACTTTATCGCCCCATTTCTCCTGTAAATTCTTTTCAATCCCGGCGCGCTGCTGTTCAAAAATTGCATTGTGCGGCGAAACGAATTGACCGTGTTGGTGACTCCACTCGTGCAAGTCAAAGATTGCTAAAATCTTCGCCAGCGGCGGATAAATCCAAAGCGGTACTGGCGCAAATTTTGCCGTAAGCAAATTTAAAGCTTGTTCGTTGTAGTTGGCAAAATCGTCGTAGCTTTCGACTTCGCCGTAACCCATCAGCAATACAGCAACGCGATCGTTACTTGCGGGTGCTGCAGATGTTTTGAAATCGATTTTTTCTGGAGAAGCAACCACTTTGTATTCCTCAATTTTATTTATTCTAAGATATCCAGGCAGGATGAAGGGTGAA
Organism: Microcoleus sp. AR_TQ3_B6; assembly: GCF_036702785.1. Lineage (NCBI taxonomy): Bacteria > Bacillati > Cyanobacteriota > Cyanophyceae > Oscillatoriales > Microcoleaceae > Microcoleus > Microcoleus sp. AR_TQ3_B6. The sequence goes on from NZ_JAUBVJ010000008.1 coordinate 105,233, forward strand.
TCTGAGATTTTTCATTTTTTGCGATCGCACGACTGACGTGCGCGGGGCTGATTCCCGGTTTCTGCGCCCATACTTCCCGGTCAAACCTCTTATTTATCCTAGAAAGCGGATTGATGAGCATCAGTCCTAAGTCGGTTTTTTGTCCCTGACCCGAAATTCGTAGGGCAGCTAAGCTGGCAGGCCTCTAATTTTCACAATCCTGTTTCTTTAAGCTTTTGTGGGGTCAGCTTCGAGGCCGCCGGAAAAGTTAAATCTAAATACAGAACAGCTTAAAACTAGAATCAGCCTTTGCTAAGCTTGACAGGGGATGGGGCGGGGGGGGATAACTTTCATGTTTTCTTAAGACTCCCTCACCTTGCCTCTGATTAAAGCGGTTTGGAGCGTTCCCAGCTTTTAACTTAGGGGGATACTCTTCAAACTAGACTCTATTATAAGTTTAACACCCTATCCCCTGGGGTAGTATATGATATAGTAGCTATATGATAAAGTTATGTTGCGAACTATATTAACTTTCTTGACGAACTATGAGACTGGTAATTTGCCCCGGAGTCCACGAACCAAAGCTAACCGACTGTTTCCTGACGGGACTTTCGGGGCTTTGGGGACTGGCAGCCGATCGCCAAAACCAGCAAATAGTCGAGCCTGTCAAGATTTTTCCCGCTCATAAATATCCGCCTTTTTCAGCTCTTGACATATTGCACTTTGTGTGTAGCGAAGAGTTGGCAGGAGAAAGTCTAGTATTTGTCAGCTTTTCGGCAGGAGTAGCCGGGGCGATCGGGGCGGCTCTTCTGTGGCAGCAACTCGGCGGCAAAGTCGGGGCATTTTTTGCCTTAGACGGTTGGGGAGTACCTCTGATGGGCAATTTTCCCATCCACCGAATCAGCCACGATCGCTTTACGCACTGGAGTTCGGCAATTCTCGGCGGCGGTGGAGAAAGCTTTTATGCAGATCCGCCGATCGAACATTTGGATTTATGGCGAACTCCCCAAACTGCAAAAGGCTGGCACGTGGGCCAAACCGCCGCCGGCATTGAGACTGTCGCACCCACAACCGCAGCAAAATTTTTAGTCCACCTATTGAAACAATACGGAGTCAAATCAGTTGTTTAATCTTAATTTAGTATCCTCTGCGATCGCACCTATTGCCACCATCGCCGGCCTCGACAATTCTGTCACTTCAGGCACAACAAATAGCATCAAACAGTGGTTAATATTTAGCGCCTCAGCATTTTTAGTCTCAATTCCAGTCTTCGTGCAAGCACCGTTGGTTCGCTTATATCCAACCATCAGTTTGCTATCAACTATCCCCTGGTTTGTTCTGAGTTTAATTCTAATTTTCCGCCCCAAAACACAACTTTGGGGGGATTTATTATTAGGATTTGCCGGATGCTGGCTGGCAGGTTCTATCTATTGGGGGTGGTTTAGATGGGAACCAATTTTACATCTACCTATAGAAGCAATTGGCTTGCCTTTTGCTATTTGGTGCTTGGGCAAATCTTGGGGAAAAGTTGGCGGCTATTTTTATTTAGGTTCTCTATTGGGTACTGCCATTACTGATTTATATTTTTACTTGACTGGGTTGATGCCCTACTGGCGCCAAGTGATGCACGCGGAACCGGAATTAGCTATGCCGATTTTTCAAAGTGCGATCGGTCAAATTGAAACTCCTTGGGGTATAGGTTGCGCTCTTGTTTTAATCGCTGTGTTGCTAACAGTCGGTTTGCTGAGTTTGCGCGGCACGCAACTGCACTGGCGCGCGTTTAGCGGTGCGGTGTTAAGCACGCTTTTGGTAGATGGTTTATTTTGGCTGGCTGCTTCTGCGGCTTGAGATTTACGATCGATACTATGTTGGTAATTTTTGACCGCAGATGTGGGCGGATTGACGCAGATTAACGCAGATTTTTTGAGAGATTTAGTCTTGAGATTCCCGATTTATTAAGGAAGTCGGGAATTTGGGTATTTGGGGCGCGGTGTTAATCACGCTTTTGGTAGATGGTTTATTGTGGCTGGCTGCTTCTGTGGCTTGAGATTTATGATTCGATCCTATGTTGGTAATTTTTGACCGCAGATGTGGGCGGATTGACGCGGATTAACGCAGATTTTTTGAGAGATTTAGTCTTGAGATTCCCGATTTATTAAAGAAGTCGGGAATTTGGGTATTTACTGAACAATTATGAGTTAAAATCTAAAATCTAAAATCTCAGAATCTAAAGTCAATATCATGTCTTTCATTTCAATTCGCGGTGTACAACATTATTACGAGTGGATAACGGCAGATAACTGTGCTGGGCCGTGCGGCAAACCAGTGATGGTATTTCTCCACGGCTGGGCGGGCTCGGCGCGTTACTGGGAAAGCACGGCACGGGCTATTGCTGATGATTTTGATTGTTTGCTTTATGATATGAGAGGTTTTGGCCGATCGCCTTTGCCAAAAGAGCCTCCTGAGTCCAGCTACGAACTCGAAACCTACGCCCGCGACTTAGCTGAATTATTAGAAGCTCTGAATTTAAGCCGCGTCTTTCTCAATGCTCACTCCACAGGTGCATCAATTGCTACTTTATTTCTCAACCTTTACCCCGAAAAAGTAGAAAAAGCAATTCTCACTTGCAGCGGGATTTTTGAATACGATGAGAAAGCCTTTACAACTTTTCACAAATTTGGTGGCTATGTGGTAAAATTTAGGCCGTCTTGGCTGGCATCGATCCCTTTTGCCGATCGGCTATTTATGGCTCGGTTTTTGCGCCGTTCTCTTCCCAGAGAGGTCAGTCTGGGGTTTCTCAAGGATTTTTTAATGGCAGACGAGGAAGCTGCTATAGGTACAATGGTGACGGCCGTCAGCAAAAGAGCAGCCGAGGAAATGCCCCAAGAATTTGCACGGCTGAGTGTTCCCACACTGCTTGTGGCCGGAGAATTCGATCAAATTATCCCCGCCATCATGGGAGAGCAAGCCGCCTCCCTCAGCAAAAAAGTAGAATTTGTTATAATTCCTAATACGGCTCACTTTCCGATGCTGGAGGATGCCGCAACATATTTGCAGCTAATTCGAGACTTTTTGCCAGCAGCGGCTTAGCTGAGTTATTGTTCATCTAATGTACGATCGGACAAGCAAGCTTTGACCCCGCTCAAAAACGGATACAAGCCCCCGACACTCGTCGTGATCCGGCCAAAATTTTAGACTCTTGTTCAAGCTCCCAGATTCATCTGTGGAGTGAATCTAAAATGGTTCGACAGAGCGCGACTCGACGGCTCGACAGAGCGCGACTCGACGGCTCGACAGAGCGCTCGCCGAATGTCTCACGCCCCCGTCTCACGCCCCCGTCTCAAATCTCAAATCGACTGACAGCGGCTTTTACTCGGATCTTAATTTTTAATTCCTAATTTCTTAAAGCGAAAGGTGGTACAATGAACGACCTCGACCAATACTATAAAGTGCTGGAACTGTTGCCGGGAGCTTCCAGAGAAGAAATTAGCCAAGCCTACAAGGATTTAGCGTTCATTTGGCACCCCGATCGCATCCCCAAAGACAATCCCCGACTACTACAGAAAGCTGAAGAAAAGATTAAGGAAATTAATCAAGCTCGCGAACGATTGCGATCGATTCAACCAAGAGGTCAGAATCAGAACGTTCAGCAAAAACATACTCAGCACAGAAACACCCAGCAACAAAATACTCAGTACCGAAACACCCAGCAACAAAACACCCAGCAACAAAATACTCAGTACCGGAACACCCAGCAACAAAATACCCAGCACAAATATACTCAGCAACAAAACACCCAGCAACAAAATACCCAGCACAAATATACTCAGCAACAAAACACCCAGCAACAAAATACCCAGCACAAACACACTCAGCACCAAAACACCCAGCAACAAAACACTCAGCACAAACACACTCAGTACCAAAACACCCCGCAACAAAACACTCAGTACCAAAACACCCAGCAACAAAATACTCAGCAACAAAATACTCAGTACCAAAACACTCAGTACCAAAACACTCAGACACAAAACACTCAGTACCAAAACAATCAGACACAAAACACTCAGTACCAAAACAATCAGTACAGAAATACTCAGTATCCAAATACCCAACACCAAAACACCCAGCCACCGCCGGCAAACCCACAAGCACCCCGCTACTCTTCTGAAACCTCTCCAGGAAAATATGCTGGCAATTATGCTGGAAATCCTTCAGGGCCCTATTCAGATGCGTCCCGCTACCAATCGTCGCCGCAGCCATCTCAGTCTTACCGCCAAGCTGGGCCGCAAGCTCCCGATTTGAGCGGTTCTAACTTCAAAGGAGCTTCCTTAAAAGAAAGGGATTTTTCAGGGAGAAACTTGAGCAATGCAAACCTGAGTGAAGCCGACTTAAGCGATGCTTTTCTACACAACGTCAACCTCACAGGCGCGAATTTGCACAAAGCAAACTTGTTCAGGGCCAATTTGTTAGGAGCTTGTTTGATCAATGCCAACTTGAGAGAAACCAACTTAATCGGAGCCGATTTGAGCGGTGCAGACTTGAGCGGTGCGGACTTAACAGGAGCGAAAATCGGTTACGGCGATCGAGTTATGGTAAAACTCACCCGAACTACATTAACAGGTACAATCTTACCCGACGGTACGGTTCACGAGTGACGTACTGCTAGACACTCTGCTCAGCAGTTCCACATTTAAAGGGTGCATCTCAATGAAAGCAAATATGTCTGTATGGGCGAAGCATTCCCGCAGTAAATATGAGCTTCTAACCAATAAATCTATCGGCCGTCAGGCTTCGCTCCTGCTTTCATTGAGATGCACCCCCTTTAAATTCCACGCTTCAGCATTACCTTTATGCTTCAATACGGTTCAGTTAGGGTTCTTATCGGAATTTTATCTCACATATTTATGAGACATACAGACCTCTTTTAGGGGTCAGATTGTGCTGATCTGAACCCTATCGATCTATAACTCGATGGGATGACATTTTATCAGCCCTAGTTACTGCTCCATAACTTTTGAGAATTGGGATAAAAAGCGGTATCGGCAAGATGCACGATATTTGTGAGACTCAGCCAAAACTCTGGCGCGGGTGGGATAAGTTAGGTAATTTGTGGCAGCCGATCGCCTGACTAGACTGTCGCCCCGTCAGCAAAGGCCTTTTAACTCGCTTTATTGTAGAAATGAACTACTGTATTGACCAACCAAAAGTATGACGTAGTGGCGTAATTTTCAAACTGGATCATGCCTTAGCTGAACTCATCGAAATATATCACCTCTGAGAAATTAAGATTCGCTTATATGGGACAAAGAAACGGTTTTTTTTAGAAGTGATTACGGATAAATTAGACGAAATTCATAATATTTATGAGCGATTTAGAGTAAAAAAAGATTGCCTGTAATTGCTTCCTGTGTAAAAATAGCCAAAATCCTCATTTTTACGATCTGGATAAATTACGACAACGAATTGCTAAAAACGAACAAAATATTGAAGGTGACAAACCACCTGATATTGAAGTTGATTTTCTCAGCTTAAGAGATGATAGGAGCGGAAGAGAAAAGTTGAGCTAAAAAGAGAAATAAAAAAGCAGAAGCAAGGAATATTTATCCTATCTCTGGCTCACCAGTTCAAATCAATCAAGGAGGAGGTGCTATCGAAGAAAATCCAAAACCTATTAAAGTCAAAAGTGCTTGGGCGAATGGCTCATTTAATCTATTTGTCTTTGTGGTGGCGGTAGGCGGAATTGGCTTTTTAGGTAGGACAGGAATGATCTTTCCCGGCTTTCTGTGTAGTAGTGATTGGTGGAGTTTTACTTGTTCCGATCATTCGTGCATTACAACATACGCAGGATAAACGCTTACAAGAGGAAAGTTTCTTATAATTAATGAAAATGGCGAGCCGTCGATTACCGTTAATTGGTAATATGTTAGGCAAGGCTTTGAATCCGAGCGATAATTCCCAGGATTCTGAAAATGCTGAGCACTAAAGTCCTCACTATGAACCCATAGCGGTTACGATCGCGATCGCACAAACCGAGTTTTTTTACCCGGTTCAAGGGCTACAATAAAGTCTTTTGGCTTATCAAAACCCCTTTCTGCCTCGAACACGGTTAATCGAGCTTCATATTACAGCAACCGTTTTGGCAGTTGCTCTTTTTTCCATCGGACTTCCGTTATTAATTACTTCCGGCGAGCGCGCAACTTTCGTCCAGCAGCCAGCATAGCGCCTCCCGCCATCAAACCCCCCACAGTCATCGGTTCGGGAACCGGCTCAGAGTCTATCTCAGGGTCTATAGTTCCCACATTGCCTTGAATAAATACAGCAGAATCATAGCTGCCATCCTGCACATCTCGAATGCGGATGGTGAGAACATTCGTCTGATTTTGATTGAGCAAACCCTCAAAACCTAAAACTTTAGTATAACCGTCCAGCTTAAGGATGTTAGCAGCAAGACCTGTGACACTTGGGTTGTTAATATAGTCTGGGTGATCTGTAGAGCGATCGCCTGAATTTGGAACAAGATTATTAATCGTAACTGTTTGTCCGTCGGTCAATTTGGCCAAATTACTGCCGTTGAGCAGCAGTTCAAAACTGTCATTAAATTCAGTACCGCCGTACTCAAGAAACTCCTCCGAACCAAATACATATTTAAAGAACAACTTTTCAGCCGTAGAGTCAGCAAAAAAGCTGAGGTTTAGCTCACTCAAATCCCCCTCTTCACCCAAGGGTCCAAAGTCCGTGCTTAAATCGCTGTTGCCTGTAGATTTCAGATTCTGGCCCGGTAGATCGGTGACTTTACCAGTGCTCATAACAACCCCTGACGTCAAACCGAAGGGGTCATCAGTGAAAAGACCAAAAGCCTCCTCATTACCCCTAATTGAAAGAGAAAAATTACTCAAGCCGGATGTATTAGTTCCCAACAAATTATTTTTTAAAGTATGAATGTTATTAGTTGCCCCTACCGAAAATGCCATTGCTGGGGCTGCCAACAAGCTCATAGCAGTAGTTAATGTAGCAGTTAATGCAGCTATTTTCTGAGTAATTATCATGATTTTGTCTGGAAAAATATCAGCCTGGTTCAATGCACAACTTTATTTTTACATTATATAACAATCAATGTCTAGGGTCTTTACAAGAACTTTACATTTAAGTTAATTTATGCTTGTTGTGTGAAGTTTTTTGGTAATTATTCGGAGTTAGTCTGCCAATAAACTTTACCGCAAAAATACGGATGCAAAAATATACGTACACTGGCTAATAATTTCAGGACTTAGGCACTGGAGACCAAAGCAACCGGGTTTTGATACCGTTGACGATCGCCAACATGACTAATGACTAATGACTAATGACTGATGACTGATGACCCCAAAAATGGATTCAAGCCCCCGACTCCTGTCGTGGAGAGATAAAAATTTTAGACTCTTGTTCCAGCTCCCAGATTCATCTGTAGAGTAAATCTAAAATCGTCGAGTCGCCTTGATATTGCCCCCGTCTCAAATCTAAAATCTCTAATCGACTAACTGATGACTAAAACCCCCTTGCTTCTCCTTCCCCGCGCCGATCGGCAGCCCCTTCCAACCAACCATCCGCAGTCAGGACGATCGCATTGGCATTACCCCAGCCGTCACTTTCCACAATCTGGTGTCCCCGCCGCCGCAACTCCGAAAGCGTCGCAGCCTCAAAACCTCCCCGTTCCACCATCAGGCGATCGGGCTGCCACTGATGATGCACCCGAGGTGCAGACACAGCATCGCCGACATTCATGTCGTAAACCAACACATTAAGCACAATTTGCAGCACCGTGGTAATGATCGTGCTGCCTCCGGGAGCCCCCGCAGCGAGGCGAAATTTGCCATTTTCTGTCACGATGACTGGCGTCATGCTCGATAAAGGAGTCTTCCCGGGGGCGATCGAATTTGCCTCCCCCCCCACCAAACCAAACAAATTCGGCACTCCCGGCGCCGCTGCAAAATCATCCATCTCGTTGTTGAGCAAAATTCCCGTACCCGCCGCCACGACTCCGCCCCCAAAACCGCCATTCACCGTAAACGTTAAGGATACAACATTGCGCTGTTTGTCAACTACCGTGAGGTGGGTAGTTTCGGGAGACTCCCACACAAAGTGGCTCAAAGTTTCAGCGTCAACAGCTTTTACCTCCCCCGAAGGTGTTGCTTTTGACATTTGGATTTGCGATCGTCTCAATTGGCCATAATTGCTGCTAGTCAGAGCTTCGATCGGTACACTCACAAAATCCGGGTCGCCCAAATACTGTGCCCGGTCAGCATAAGCAATCCTCATGCTCTCCGCGAGTAAATGTAGCGTATCTGGACTTTGCCTTCCCCACCTCTTGAGATCGGTATCTCCCAGAATATTTAAGATTTGCAACAAATGAACGCCGCCGGAAGAAGGAGGCGACATCGCGCAAATTTCGTAAGTGCGAAATTTGCCACAAACCGGATTTCGCCAAATCGGCGTATAGTTTTTCAAATCTTCGAGAGTGATAATGCCGCCGTTTTTAGCCATGTCGGCGGCGATCGCCCGCGCAATGTCCCCGGTATAAAAACTTTGCGGATTTTCAGCAATCTGTCGCAAGGTCCGTGCCAAATCCCGCTGCACCAAAAGCTCCCCCGGCTGGTATGGAATGCCACCACGAGTAAAAACCTCCCGCGCCGCCCGGTTTTTTTTGAGCGCATCCTGTCGTCGCCGGGCAGCCGTGGTAAACCGCGAACTTACCGGAAAGCCATTTTCAGCCAGGGCGATCGCCGGCGCCACCACCTGCGCCCAAGGCAACTTACCATACTCGCGGTGCACCGTATAAAGTCCAGCAACAGTGCCCGGAATCCCCGCCGCCAAATGCCCGTCCAGACTTGCCCTTTGGCGCACCTTGCCTTGCTTGTCGAGATACATATCCCGCGCTGCCCTTCTAGCAGCTCGTTCGCGGAAATCCAAGGCTTGCACAGTCCCCGTTTCGGCCCGCCGCATCAGCAAAAAACCCCCGCCGCCGATACCCGCCGAAAAAGGCTCCACCACCGAAATCGCCAAAGCCGTAGCAGCCGCCGCGTCCACTGCATTGCCTCCCTGTTGCAGCAGGGCCAGCCCCGCAGCGCTCGCGAGAGGGTGAGCCGAAACTGCCATCCCCTGTTTGCTGCGCTGCTGCTGCAAGTTGGGCTGTAGCTGCTGCTGGCAGGCGCCGCAAACCAAGACTGTTAGGAAAAAAGTATAGATTCGCACTTTACCGATTAACTTTGAAAACATTTTTCCCCCGGTTTGAAAAATCACACTAAAAATTGAATAACATCCTTCTAAATGCATAGATGAAATTTTACTTCGGATAAGAATACTTAAATAGCGCCAATTTACTATTCACATGAGTCCGATAACTTTGTTAAATACACTACGCACTAAGTTCAATTGTCGGAAATGGGTCGAGGAACCACACTAAAAATTGAATAACATCCTTCTAAATGCATAGATAAAATTTTACTTCGGATAAGAATCCTTAAATAGCGCCAATTTACTATTCACATGAGTCCGATAACTTTGTTAAATACACTACGCACTAAGTTCAATTGTCG